>CADCOX010000392.1 GCA_902803195.1 uncultured Bacteroidales bacterium | reverse complement strand
AGTTGTATACGCGAAGGCTGATCGGTAGTCTCAAGGCGCTCGGTACAGACACGCTTGCCGCGGACATCGTAGCCGCGAGCCTCGATAGCGCCAGGCTGATAGGTGACCGTCCAACTGAGGTGGCCGTCGCGAGGCATAGCCTTGCGCTCCTGCTTCTTTCCGTTGACAATCAGTTCGACTTCTGCACAGTTGGAGTAAGCCCATACATCGACCTGCTCGCCCTCATGACCGCTAAGGTTCCAATGGGGCAAGAGATGCAAGACGGGTTCGTCTGTCCACCACGATTTCAGATAGAACGCCTCGTCCTTAGGAAAGCCTGCGTAGTCGAGAACGCCAAACTCCGACCCCGTAGCGGGGAACGAAAGCGGGTTAGGTTCACCACGATAGTCGAAGCCAGTCCAATAGAAGACGCCCCCAAGCCACGGACGCTGATGGTAGAACTGCCATCCGCGCTCAATGCAGTTGAGCATACTGTCGCGCCCCTCAGGACGGCGATTGATGGCTGCCATGCGACCTGCACGGCGCTCGTCGAAATAGACACCTCGCGTGCCACAACCGGTGGTCTCCTCTGTGCCGACGGCGCAGCGCTGGGGGTAGTTCTTGCGATGTTCTTCAACGGGATTCTGAAGGATGTAGTTGTAGCCTGCGACGTCCATGGGTTCGAGGATAGTAGGACCACTGCTGCTGGCAGCACAAGCGGGACGTGTCGGATCAAGACGATGGCAGAACTCTCGCATGGCAGCTCCAATGCGACGACCATAATCCTTCCATTCGATGCCCCACTCCTCATTGCCTATACTCCATAGGATGATGCAAGGATGGTTGCGGTCGCGACAAATCATGCGCTCCAACTGATGACGCTGATAGTCATTGACGCCAGTGAGGCGGTTCTCCTCTAGGATGAGGATGCCTAATCGGTCGCAAGCATCGAGCAAAGTAGGCGTGGCAGGGTTATGGCTCGTGCGAACAGCATTAGCCCCAATACTCTGCAGCTGACGCATCTCCCATTCGATGAGGTCGTCGGGAATGGCGCTGCCCACGCCCGCGAGGTCTTGATGCATATCGAAGCCTTTCAGCTTGACGCTCTTTCCATTGAGCAGGAAACCGCTATCGGGGTCAAAGGCAATATGACGGAAGCCAAAGGGAGTGACGTACTCGTCCAGCGCAGCACCATCGTCAGCTATCACGCGCGTGCGTACCTTATAAAGATATGGGTCCTGCAGACTCCAGAGATGAGGTGCTGCAACTTCTAAGGCTGCTGTTATAGTTTGCTCATCCTTGCCCTGAATCGTGAGGAGAGCAGTCGAGGCAGAACTGCCAGGAGCAGCGACAGAGGCGACGACCTTACCGTCGGCATCCAGAAGTTCATGGCTGAGTGTATAATGGCGCTGGGCGTATGCGTCATTGCAGACGGTCGTCTCAATGGTGAGGCTTGCGCGGTCGAAGGGGGCTTGCAGGTCGGCATGAACGAAAGTGCCATCGGTCTTCACGTAAACAGGGGCCGTACGATTCAGCCATACGTGGCGGTAGATGCCAGCGCCCTCGTAGAACCAGCCCTCCTCCAACGAAGCATCCACGCGAACGCAAATGAGATTAGTGCCTCCGTAGTTGAGGTACTCGGTGATGTCAAAGGTCTGAGGGATGTAGCCGCTCGGCTCGCCGCCGACATAGAAGCCATTCACCCAGATGCGCGCATCACGGAAGATACCATCGAACTGTAGCTCGAAGTGTTGTCCGTCCTCGCTCTTGTCGACATTGAAGAAACGCCTATACCATCCCACACTCGTCTCGGGGTATTTCCATCCTACGGTCTTGTAGCCATGGCTGTGACTGGCTCCTCGAGCAAAAGGGAGTTGAACGGCCCAGTCATGGGGCAGGTCGACGCGCGTCCACCTCGTAGAGTCCTCCTTGAACTTCATCGCGTAAGGGCCTTCGTTGTGAATGCTATTGGCCTTCGTGAGGTAGTTGAAATACTCGGTGCCACAACCGAAGTCGCGTGCAGGGTCGGCCGCATGGCCAAAGGCAAAATGCCATCCATCGTCGATGAGTTGGTGCTGACGGGGCTGGGCATAGAGGGTCAACGCAAAGAACGGCAGCATCACAGCGAGAAGTGTTTGTTGGATCTTTTTCATTGTCGTAAAAGAGGTTATGGTTGTCTATAATCGAATAATAGTTGGAATTCTGAATGGTTGAATGGCATCATCACCAGCAGTCGTGTAACACAGATGTCTCTTATTACTGTTCTGTGCTTGAATGGCGGTGAGCTTCAGCAAGAGACATGACTGGGGGAAGAGTTGACGAAGGGTGTTGATACGTCCAATTATATCTTTGTTTTTGTTCTTTGGGCACAAAGATAGATATTTATGCCCATCTCTACTTCCTTTTTTTCATCAAATCCTTACACAATTCTTTTTTT
>CADCOX010000391.1 GCA_902803195.1 uncultured Bacteroidales bacterium | reverse complement strand
GTTTCCGAACCTGCGGTCATTTGCGGATGATGGTCACTTCGCCCGTTGGGGTGAGTTTGATGATGGACGACGGTTCGTGGCGAGAGGTGTCGCGCTGACGGGAGAGGCAGACGTAGTCGACAGCAGCGATGATGGCGGGGTCGATGTCGGCAAAGGTCTGCGGCGAAGGTTGGCCGCTGATGTTGGCAGAGGTGCTGACGATGGCTTTCTGAAAACGATAGCAGAGCTGATTCGAGAACACCTCGGAGGTGACACGCAGACCTACGCTGCCATCTTCGGCCAAGAGATTGGGCGCCAGACCAGTAGCGCCATTGAGGATAACGGTAGTGGGACGCGTAGCCAGGTCGATGATGTCCCAGGCGACATCGGGGACGTTGCGGACATAGCGCTGCAGCCGTCCCGGACTATCAACGAGGCAGATGAGGGCTTTGCTGTCCTCGCGCTGCTTGATGGCAAAGACTTTCTTGACAGCCTCAGGGTTAGTAGCATCGCAGCCGATGCCCCAGATGGTGTCGGTGGGATAAAGGATGGTACCGCCTTGGCGAAGTACGTCTATGGCGGCCTGAATATCTAAATCGCGGGGCCTAAGGACTCTGCCACCGCCATCCCTGGGGAGGGAACCGTCACGATTGGACCGGTCGTTATCTTTCCTATTTACCATAATCTAAAGAATGATTTATTCAAGTATCGGTTGTAGAACAAAAACCTAAAAAACATCTCTTCTGATGTCTAAGGTCTAACGACTTTCATTGGTGTATCGTTCGTCTGTGCACAAAAGCAAGCTTTCGCACAATGACCGAGCCCCCAATGGTTTCGCAAGCGAAACTCAGACATCATTCGAGGAAAAAACTTCGCGTTTCGCGCTAAAAAAACAGATTCGTTTGTCATCATAAAGGTGGCTAGTTTGTAACAATGGATTTCCAGAGGAAAAGCTTTTTATTGTTTTTGCCTCAGCGAGTGTCAGTGCTTCGCAGAAGCTGTTATCAGCTTGAGCCGGGAGTGCGAGAGCTCGCTCTCAAGCCGCTCCGGCACAAGGTGAGAACATAGGGCGTAGCCCACTGACACGCGATGAGGTGTTTTTATAGTTTTTATCCAAGAACTCCCGAGAGTTTAATGATTTAGCGTAATTTCATATCTCAAGATGTACAGTTCCCTCTCCGCTCAAGGTTGCTCGCTTGCCTCTTCAAGTATAGGAAGGGCTGTGGAGAGTCTTTAGAATTCGCTGGTGAAGTGGAACTTGATATGCTCGAAATCCTGCTGCGCCATCGAGAGGACGTAGGCGGAGTCGGCAAGGAAGACATCGCGCCCTTCGAGGTCACGCGCCATATATTGGTACTTACGTTTCTTGAATGCATCGAGCTGTGCTTCGTCATCGCTCTCTATCCAGCAGGCTTTGTAGAGGCTGGCAGACTCCCATCGACACTTGGCGCCGTACTCATTCTCGAGGCGGTACTGGATAACCTCGAACTGCAGCTGGCCTACGGTTCCGATGAGCTTGCGGCCATTGAACTGATTGATGAAGAGCTGTGCCACGCCTTCGTCCATGAGCTGGGCGATGCCTTTCTCCAACTGCTTAGTCTTCATCGGGTCCGCGTTCTCGATGTACTTGAACATCTCGGGCGAGAAGGAGGGCAGACCACGGAAATGAAGCTGCTCGCCCTCGGTGAGCGTATCGCCTATCTTGAAGATGCCATTATCGGGCAGGCCAACGATATCGCCCGGCCAAGCCTCGTCGATGGTGGACTTGCGTTGCGCCATGAACTGCGTAGGCGAGGAGAAGCGTACGGTCTTGCCCTGACGGACATGCAGGTAGGGGGCGTTGCGGACGAACTTGCCCGAGCAGACTTTACAAAAGGCTATACAAGAGCGATGGTTGGGGTCGATGTTGGCCGTGATCTTAAAGATGAAACCCGTGAACTTAGGCTCTTCGGGGTGTACGTCGCGTTCCTCAGCCTTGGTGGGACGGGGCGAGGGAGCTATCTCGACGAAGCAGTCAAGCAACTCTTTCACGCCAAAGTTGTTGAGGGCAGAGCCGAAGAACACGGGAGCCACCTCAGCGTCGAGATAGGTCTGGCGGTCGAACTCAGGGTAAACACCTTCGATAATCTCAAGGTCCTCACGGAGTTTGGAGGCGTCGTCTTCACCGACATAGTTGTCCAGTTCGGCGGAATCGAGCTGCACACTCACCTTTTCGGTGACGCGCTGCTTGTCGGGGGTGAAGAGGTTGAGGTTCTGCTCGTAGATATTGTAGACGCCTTTGAAGCGAGCGCCTTGGTTGATGGGCCAAGAGAGAGGGCGCACCTTGATCTGCAGTTCTTCCTCCAACTCATCGAGGAGGTCGAAGGGGTCCTTGCCCTCGCGATCCATCTTATTGACAAACACGATGACAGGAGTCTTGCGCATACGGCAGACGGTCATCAGCTTGCGCGTCTGCGCCTCAACGCCCTTTGCCCCATCAACAACGATGATGGCGGAGTCAACGGCCGTCAGCGTGCGAAAGGTATCCTCGGCAAAGTCTTGGTGACCAGGGGTGTCGAGGATGTTGACCTTGTATTCGGGAGCGGCGGCATCGTCGCCTGCGCCGAGCGAGGAGTCGGGGGTGGGTCGGTAGTCAAACTCCATGACGGATGTTGTCACGGAGATGCCGCGCTGCTTCTCTATCTCCATCCAGTCGGAGGTGGCGGTCTTCTTGATCTTATTGCTCTTGACGGCACCAGCCACCTGAATCTGTCCACCGAAGAGGAGCAGTTTCTCGGTAAGGGTGGTCTTACCGGCATCGGGGTGCGAGATAATGGCGAATGTTCGCCTGCGTTCTATTTCCTGATTCATAAAAAAAGCCTCACCCCCGTCCCCTCTCCAAAGGGCGAGGGGAGTATTTACTATGGAGGGTGGTAATCATATTAGATGGATTATTCTTTTCCTGTTGCTATTCTTCTGCTTGCCTTTTAAGGCTCTTTATACATTCGCGCAAGCTCTCCTCCCAATGCGGAATCTCGATGCCATAGGTTGTCTTGATCTTGGTCTTGTCGAGCACGCTGTAATGGGGACGGGCTGCAGACGTGGGATACTCTGAGGTGTGGAGCGGACGGACGTGGCAAGTGGTGATGCCTGCCAGACGATGGATGGCCTTGGTGAAATCGTACCACGAACAGACGCCTTCATCCGTGAAATGATAGATGCCAGGCTTAATGCCTTGTTTGACGGCAGCCAAGATGGCAACTGCGAGGTCGCGAGCATAAGTAGGCGTTCCTATTTGGTCGAAGATGACGCCCAGTTCCGTCTTCTCGCGCCCAAGACGCAGCATCGTCTTGACGAAGTTGTTGCCAAAGGTGCTGTAGAGCCAAGCCGTTCGGATGATCATCGCCGAGGGATTAGCGGCCACGACGGACTGCTCGCCCTCGAGCTTCGTACGGCCATAGACCGAATTGGGGCAAGTAGGCAGTTCCTCTGTATAAGGAACATGCGCCGTGCCATCAAAGACATAGTCCGTCGAGATTTGTATGAGTTGACCTCCTCGTCGCTCGATGGCAGCCGCGAGGAAACCAGGAGCGACGGCATTGAGCTGATGCGCTTTCTCGGCATCACCCTCGGCACGGTCGACAGCCGTATAGGCTGCGCAGTTGATGATGAGGTCGATTGCGTTCTTCTGAACGAAAGACTCTACGGCAAACTGATCGGTGATGTCAAGCGACACGACAACAGAGCCATCGGCAACGGCCGCGACATCGGTGAACAGCCATCGATAATCGGTTGCCGTGGCAGCCTGCAGCTGCATCTCATTGCCTAACTGTCCACAAGCGCCTGTAACTAAAATGTTTCTTATCTGATGATTATTGTTTTGGTCCATAATGATTTCTTTTTTCCAACCTTCGAGTTTGCCCGCTTCAGCGCTTCGAGATTTAGAGGTTTCGGCGCTTCGATATTTCGGCAATTCGATATTTCGATATTTCGACATTTCGAAGAACTAGAACCAACTCGTCCGCTCGAGCTCTGCTCGCTTCGCTCTGCGAAGAACTTGTCTACTCGTCCGCTCGAGCTTGCTCGCTTCGCTCTGCGAAGAACTTTTCAACTTTTCAACCTCTCACATCTCCAGTTCTCCTGCCTTTTCTTTGCGCCAGGCATCGGCCAGGAGGGCCAAGAGATGAGAGATATGCGTGATTGCCTCCTGCGTCTCCTTGGACACCGGTTTCTGCTGCAGGCGCAGAAGCATGACACCATAGAGCGCCTCGAAGCAGTTCTCCAATTCGGGTATGTCCGTACGGCCCGACTTGGCACGCAGTTCCACAATGAACGGGAGTGCCTTGTAGTAAGCAGCCGAGTAGAACGGATGCTTCGGGCTTTGCAACAACTGCAGGTGGAGATCGGTGAGCAGCGAGAGTGTACCACGGTTCATCTGCAAGTGGCCGTGCGCCACGATGTCCTCCTCGCGCATCATCCGGCAAAGGTCGCTGAGCCACTGCACCTCCTCCCGACGCTCGTCGGCAGTAAGGTCAAAACGGCTCACATACTCGTCGCGCAGGCGGTCGGCATCGCAACCATAGGCGCGCAACGTATCTTCCAGCTGCCACATATACAGCAGGTATTCAGCAATATTGGTATCTCTGAGTTGTCGGGCTATCTTCACGTGTCAGTATCTCTCTTTTTATTGATCACATTCTTCACTCTCTGCTACGCTCTCCGTCGTCAGTACAGCGTCAAGCCCAGCAACGTGGAAAGCAATCCAAGCACCGATACCACCATGACGACCACGCCGATCGTTTTGTTGATCAATCCTATACGCTCCAATTCGAATGTCGAGCGCAGTTTATCAATGATATACGTGAGTCCATACCACCAAAGCATGGCCCCGAGGAAGATGGAGATATAACCTAAGATTTGCTGTCCCAAATGTTCGGGCACGACAAATGTGAAACGGGCGAAGAGGGCCAGGAACAGGAAGACGATGAGTGGATTGCTCAACGTCACGAGGAAACCCGTCACGAAATTGTGTGCTAGCGTTCCTTTTTTCTTCGAGGTTGGGCGCAGCTGCGGTTTCGTCCTGTACGTAAACCATCCGAAACCGAAGAGGAGCACACTGCCCACCAACTGCAGGAAGTACATCGTTCGTGGTTGTTCGATGAACTCGATGACAAAGCTCATGCCGACACCCGTGATGAGCGCGTAGATGATATCGCTCAGCGCGGCACCGAGTCCCGTGACCAGGCCATACCAACGCCCCTTGTTGAGCGTTCGCTGGATACAAAGGACACCTACAGGCCCCATGGGAGCACTCGCCAGAATGCCCACGATGAGACCTTTGACGGTCAAATCGAGTATTGTAATATGTTCAAACCACATAACGCGGTGCAAAGGTCGCCTTTTTATGCGAGAAAATAAAGAAAATAGGCTATAAAAGGAACTCTTTTCGCTAAAAAAGTCACTTTTCCTCATAAAAAGTTCGCCCGAAAGCAAACTTTCACTATCTTTGACGCTTGAAATGGCTTATTTCGAACAAAAGAACTTCACGACAAAACCTATAACAACAAAAAACTATGGAAAAGAAACCTTATGTCATTGGCCTCGACCTTGGAGGCACCAACTCTGAGTTCGGTATTGTTGACCAGAACGCCAATATCGTCGCTTCAACCCGTGTGAAGACTGCCGGACACGGCGACATCAACCAGTATGTCGATGACTGTGTGGAAGCCCTCAAACCCATCATCGAACAGGTGGGCGGCATCGAGAAGATCCATGCTATGGGCATCGGCGCACCCAACGGCAACTACTACACGGGCTCCATCGAGTTCGCGCCCAACCTTCCTTGGAAGGGCAAGATACCTCTTGCACAGATGTTCTCGGAGCGCTTAGGCATTCCCGTACGTCTGACCAACGATGCCAATGCTGCCGCCATGGGCGAGATGCAGTATGGCGTAGCCAAAGGCATGCAGAACTTCATCATGATCACGCTCGGCACGGGCGTAGGCTCGGGTATTGTCGTCAACGGACAGATGGTACTGGGCTGCGACGGCATGGCCGGCGAGCTCGGGCACGTCATCGTTGAGAAGGATGGCCGTCAGTGTGGCTGCGGCCGCAAGGGTTGTCTCGAGACTTACTGCTCTGCCACGGGCGTCGCTCGTACCGCTCGCGAAATCATCGAGAAGACCGACAAGCCCACGCTTCTGCGCGAGATTCCATTGGACAAGATCGAGTCGAAGGACGTCGCCATCGCTGCCGGCAAGGGCGATGAAGTAGCTAAGGAGATTTTCGAAGAGACGGGACGCATCCTGGGCGAGGCCTGCGCCAACTTCGCGGCTTTCTCCAGCCCCGAGGCCTTTGTCTTCTTCGGCGGCCTGACCAAGGCTGGCGACCTCATCATGGAGCCCATCAAGCGTGCTTACGATGCCACCGTGCTGCGCGTCTTCAAGGACAAGGCCAAATTCCTCGTCAGTGAACTCGATGGTGCAGGCGCTGCCGTTCTCGGTGCCAGTGCACTGGGATGGGAGGTGAAGTAGGTATAAAGTTTAAGGTTTAAGGTTTAAAGTTTAAAGTGAAATTAGATTAAGACTTAAAGTTTAAAGGTTAAGGCTTAACGTTTAAAGTGAAATTAGATTAAGACTTAAAGTTTAAAGGTTAAAGTGAAATCAGAAACTACCAGTCAAATACATTCCACTCCCCTCCCTACAAGGGAGGGGCAGGGAGGTGGGTCTTTAACAGCCCGCTTTCTCGACTACATCTCCTATGACACCCAGTCCTCTGAGGAGGCCGAAGGGTGTCCCAGTACCCCTAAGCAACTCCTCTTCGCACGTCATCTTGCCGATTCGCTCGAGGAATTAGGCCTCGAGGAGGTCACCATGGACGAGCAGGGATATATCTATGCTACCCTACCCTCCAACGTGCCCTCCGACGTGCCCACCATCGGGTTCATCGCCCACTACGACACTAGCCCCGACTGCTCGGGTGCCGACATCCATCCGCGCATCGTAGAGCACTACGACGGCGGCGACATCGTGCTCGATGCCGAAGAGGGCATCGTCAGTAGTCCTAAGATGTTCCCCGAGATGCTGGACCACGTAGGCGAGGACCTCATCGTCACCGACGGTCACACCCTCCTCGGCGCCGACGACAAGGCGGGCATAGCCGAGATCGTAGAGGCGATGGTCTACCTGATGGAGCACCCCGAGATCTCGCACGGACGCATACGCATCGCCTTCAATCCCGACGAGGAGATTGGCGCAGGCGCTCATCTGTTCGACGTCGAGCGATTCGGTGCCGACTGGGCCTACACGATGGACGGCTCCGAGGTTGGCGAACTGGAGTACGAGAACTTCAACGCGGCCAGCGCCACCATCCACATCCGAGGCCTGAACGTCCACCCGGGTTATGCCAAGGACAAGATGCGCAATGCCTGTCGCATCGC
>CADCOX010000390.1 GCA_902803195.1 uncultured Bacteroidales bacterium | reverse complement strand
TCTTCGACTATCGCTATCGTCTGGTGGTGAACGCTTACCACCGTCGCACGGCCGACCTGCTCTTCGCCAACCAAACAATCCCGTCGAGCACGGGCTTCAGTAGCATCAGTTATATCAATGCCGGAACGATGGACAACAATGGCTGGGAACTGGAGTTCTCGACGAACCGCATGGTCAGGAGAGGCGACTGGCAGCTGGACGTCAACGTCAACCTCTCGAACTACCGCAACACGATCAAGGCGCTCGACCCGATGGTGCTCAGCACGTATCAGGCTGCGTTCGCGCCGGGCAATGGCAACTACCTGAATCGCATACAGATCGAGAACTCCTTCGGCAGCATATACGGTTTCCGCTATAAAGGCGTATACCAATACGACAAGTACAGCGCCACCGAGAACCCAGGCGTGACTGGCCCCAATGCCCCCATAGTCCGCGATGCCCAGGGCCAGCCTGTGCTCGACGCTAAGGGCGAGGCCATCCCCATGTATTTCGATTATGGTCGTACGGACTATCGCTTCCGTGGTGGCGATGCCATCTATGAGGACGTCAACCACGACGGAACGATCGACGAACTGGACGTCGTCTACTTGGGCAACTCCAACCCCAAGCTCGACGGCGGCTTCGGCTTCACGCTGCGGTGGCGGCGCCTGACCGTCAACACGTGGGCCAACTTCCGCCTGGGCTCCAAGGTCATCAACTACGGACGCATGTACAACGAGAACATGTACACGACGAACAACCAGAGCATCGCTACCAACTGGCGCTGGCGCAAGGACGGCGACGTGACCGAGATGCCGCGAGCCCTCTACCAAAGCGGATACAACTGGTTGGCCAGCGACCGCTTCGTCGAGAGCGGTTCGTTCCTCCGACTGAAGCAGGTGACCGTCAACTACAACTTCGACCCGAACATCGTCAAGCGTGCAGGACTGAACAACCTCATGCTGAGCCTCACGCTCAACAACATGCTCACGCTCACCAAGTACACGGGAGCTGACCCCGAGATTTCGCCTAAAGGAAGTGACTTCGGCATAGCCAAGGATAACAATCGTACCCCGCGTGCTCGCTACTTCACCTTCGGCGTGACGGTGGGCTTCTGAAAAGTGAAAAGTGAAAAGTGAAAAGTGAAAAGTGAAAAATAAGGATTACCTATTTTAGAGTGAAAAGTGAAAAATGAAAAGTGAAAAATAAGAATTACCTATTATAACTGATTCGCTCGAGTTTGCTCGCTTGGTACATCCTGAGCATGTCGAAGGACCCTTCAAGAATGACGAATTCATGTTACCATCAAGTCCAAAACATTCTCTTATGAAAGCAAAATACTTCATTACAGCCTTAGCTCTTGTGAGCATGACGCCCTCGTGCTCCGACTGGTTCTCTACGCCGCCTGAGAGCGAGATGGTGCGCGACGTTTTCTGGAAAAAGAAAAGCGATGTCGAAGGGGCCATGGGTGCCTGCTACCGCTCGCTGGCCGACCAGAGCGTCATCAAACGCCTACTCGTGTGGGGGGAGTTGCGCAGCGACAACGTCCTCGACGGGCGTAACCGCGACGACAACATCTACAAGATTCTCACGGCCAACATTACAGCCACCAATGAATACACCCGCTGGAGTCAGTTCTACGCTTGCATCAACCAGTGCAATACGCTCATCACGAACGCGCCTGAGGTACAGGCATCCGACCCCGACTACTCCACCGCCGAACTCAACGCTCACCTGGCTGAGGCCAAGGCCATACGTGCCTTCTGCTACTTCACCCTTGTGCGCACGTTCAAGGATGTGCCATACGTCACCGAACCCTACGTCGACGACAGCCGACCCTTCGTCATGCCTCAGACGGCTGGCGATGACATCCTGGCAGCCGAACTCGCCATCCTCAAGGACATCGACTCACAGGCGCCTCAGCTGTGGACCGAGAACATCCCCTACACACGCGGACGCATCACACAGAAAGCCGTCTGGACACTGGAGGCCGACATCGCGCTTTGGCTCAACCGCTACGACACCTGCATAGAGGCGTGCGACAAGGTGCTCGCCACGACCTCCAACCCCCTGAGTCTGGAACGGGCTTCGACCTATTTCCGCAACGTCTTCTTCACAGGCAACTCGGGCGAGAGCATCTGGGAACTGCAACTCGACCAGAACAACCAGAATGCTGCCGTGCGCGATTTCTTCGGCGCTAACGGCACCGACGCCTGCTTCTCGAGCTACAACTTCTCGAGCGTGGGTGGCTCCAACGACCTCTTCCTCGCGCAGCGCGACTTGCGCCGCATGAATGCCTTCGTGAATGCGGGTGCTTACTATGCCATCAAGAAGTATATCGCTCTGCGCACGAACCTGACGAACGCCGACGGTCGCGAAGCCGATTTCCAATGGGGCAACACCTACTGCAACTGGATCCTCTATCGCCTGCCCGACGTCTATCTGATGAAAGCCGAGGCGTTGGCTGAACTCGGCGGCAGCGACAACCTGCAAGAGGCCGTACGCCTGTGCGGTCTCACCTACGACCGTGCCAATCCCGACCTCGAACCTGGCTCGCTCATCGCCAACGCTGGCAGTCAGGAGGAGGTGCGCAACCTGGTCCTCGCCGAACGCCAGCGCGAATTCCTCTTCGAAGGCAAACGCTACTTCGACCTCATGCGCCGGATGCGTCGCGAGGGGACACCCACGCAAGTGCTGGAGACCTATCTCCGCAAGAAATACGAGGAGATCGTCAGCATGTGGGCCGACGTTCGCCCGAAGCTCAATGACGTAGACGCTATCTACATGCCCATCCATGACGACGAACTCCGCACCAATTCGTTGCTCAAACAAAATCGATTCTACGAAACATCATCAGACATAACACGTTAGAGCCATGAATAAGATCGTTAGCCATATATCCATGATTTTAGCTGTGGGCATGTCGTTGGCTGCGTGCAACAGCGACGACATCAAGGACGATGCCATGTACACCTTCACCGGCGAAACGGCTACCAGCTTCTGCGCCAACAAGCCTGAACTCAGCCGTTTCTACGAGATGCTCGTGGCCACTGGCGACGAAAGCCTCCTCAGCATTTACGGCCATTTCACCATCTTCCCACCTACTAATGCCGCCATCGACGAATGGCTCAACCAACGTGGACAGCAGTGGGAGGACCTGTCACGAGAAGACATGCAGAAGGTGGTCTACAGCAGTACGATACGCAACAACACCCAAGAGTTCCTCACGACGGACTTCGTAGGGAATGCCACCTCGCTGCTGAGCATGCAGGACCGTACCATACAGATTAGCTTCGTCACCAACGACGAAGGCCAGCGTGAGATTCTCGTCAACAGCTTGGCACGCATCGTCAGTGCTGACAACGAGGTTCACAACGGCGTCGTCCACATCGTGGACCATGTCATAGAGCCTTCCGAGGCAACCTTCCTGCAGCGGCTGCAGGAACAGCCGTCGCTCAGCATCTTCGCGAAGGCATTTGCCGCTTCTGCCTTCAACGAACAGATGTCCGACCTCTACGACCCCGCCTACACGGGACCTGCCGACTACGACAGCGAAGACCCTTCGCAAGGTCACTACGAGCGGTGCAAACTGGGGTGGACCGTCTTCGCCGAGACCGACGATGTCCTGCGTGAGGCAGGCCTCATCATCGAGGGTGCCGACACGCTCTCGGCCGTGGAGCAGTTCGCAGAGCAATGGTACGGCACCGAAGCCCTTGGCGACTACACCGACGAGCGCAACCCCCTGCACCGATTCATCGCCTACCATATCCTCAATCGGCAGATGACGACTGGCTCGATGGTCTACACCGGATTCGCCTGTGCTCCCTCCTACCGCGCGAAAGCCTACGAATACTACGAGACGATGCTCGCCTACCGCATGATAGAGGTCAAAGCCGGTCCCGAGATCAACCGCCAGCGCAACGGCCGCAGCGTGCACCTCAACGACGAGGCCAGCAACATCGAGACAATGAACGGCTACATCCATGTGCTCAGCGACCTGCTCGTCTACGACGAGGCCGTCATGACCTCCGACGTCATGCACAAGCGCATACGCTTTGACTTCTATGCCGTGCCGCCCCAACTAACCAACAACCATATCCGCTGGAACTGGGACTACCTCTCCAGCGCACATGCCTTCCCACAGGACTTCTGTGGCGACTACTTCAAGTACAACACGGGTTCGTCGCTGACGCTTTGGGCCTCCGACGGCTGGACTAACTACGAGTCGGACGAGATGCTCATTGCAGGCCCCATGTACGACTTCACGCTGCGCATGCTGCCCGTGCCGCCCGGCAACTACGAGATACGCCTTGGCTACCGTGCCGAGAACTGGCGAGGCATAGCCCAACTCTTCATCGATGGGCAGATTGCAGGCATTCCCGTGGACCTCACCATCGGCTATAACGGCGCCGAGAACGACCCCCGCATCGGTTATGTCCATGACGAGGCTACCGCCGACGACGGCATAGAGAACGACAAGATGATGCGGAACCATGGGTATATGAAAGCACCCACAAGCATGTACACTGGTCAAGAGGGCGGCAAGAGCCTGCGCGACATGTCGGCCTGCCTGCGCATCATCATCGGCCAATATCTCTTTCAAGACTATGGCTACCACTATTTCCGTGCCAAGAATATGGATGACAAGGGCGGTGGACGACAGTTCCATGCCGACTACATCGAGTACATCCCTGTGGACCTGATTAGAGATGAAGATAGGGAATAAGAGAGAAGACTCTTCAGACTCTCCCCCCTGGGAGGGGAGAGGACACCAAACAAGTATAGATAACAACAATATATAATGGTATAATGAATAGCTTGATCACTATGGGAATGAATACCTTAAGAATAATACATAGTAATTGCCTACGTAGGCTTATGCTTCCCTCTACGCCGAAGGCTTCTCCCCTCCCTAACAGGGGAGGGGTCGGGGGAGAGGCTGTGGCTGTGGGGCTGAGGCTACTCCTTCTCATTGTTCCCCTACTCATCTCCTGCTCCTCCGAGTGGGACGACCACTACGGGCGACAGAAGGACCTGAGTGGGCAGAACCTGATGGAAATCATCGAGGCCGACCCACAGCTCACCATCTTCTGCAAAGCCTTGAAGCAGACAGGCAGGGACGAGTGTCTCATGAGCGACCAGACCTATACGGTGTGGGCTCCGACCGACGAAGGCCTCGCCGACCTCAACCTGAACGATCAGGCTGCCGTAGAGCGCATGGTGCTCAACCATATCGCGCGATTCAGTAACCCTACGTCGGCTGTTGGCAGTATCGTGATGCTCAATGGGAAATCCATGCGGTACAACAGTCCTACGGCTTTCAACGGAGCCGACATAGCCCATGCCAATATCTCGGCAGCGAATGGGCTGTTGCATAAACTCAAGGCGCCCATTCCTTATCAATACAATATCCGCGAACTGATGGATGCCGACGGGCGCTACTCCCAGCTGTCGGCCTTCGTGGCTCGATTCGACCGAAAGGTCTATGACGACAAACACTCCACTGCCTACGATAGCGTGTTCGCCGACTATAACGCCCTGCTCCAAGATGCCCGCTACGGGATAGGACACCTCGGATGCGAGGACTCGCTCTACACGATGATCCTGCCCTCCGATGCGGTGTGGCAGGCCGAACTGGAGCGCATCGCTGCCGCTTTCACGCCCTACAACGCCGACGCCGAAGCGGCAGACAGCGTGAAGAGTGTGCAGGCGGCTCAGGCGCTGCTGGGAGGACTCACCTTCCGCGGCATCGTCGACGCGAGGGCCGACAGCCTCGTCACCACTACCGGACGGACCATCAAACCCGCACGGCCCTACCTGCAAGGCTACGAGCGCATCGAAGCTTCCAACGGAGTGGTCTACGTGGCCGCCGAGACGTTGAACCGCAACGACCGCTGCGTGTGGCGCCACGTCCTGCAGACCGAGGCCGAGGATCTGGACAGCCGCACGGCGATGTCGGGCTCGAACTGCTACATCCGCAACACCAACGCCACCAGCCTCGTACAAGGCGTCAGCGAGAACAGCTACCTCGAGGTCTCCAGCGGGAACATGGACGGCGGTAGCACCTTCTACATCGCCGACGCGCTCGCTACGGCCTACGACATCTACGTGGACTTCGTCAATCCCATTGTCGACGGCGCCAACATGGCCGCCGAGCGGACGAAGGTCACCTTCCAACTGATGTACACGGGAGCTAACGGACGCGCTACGGCCAAGAACCAGAATACGCCCATGGAGATCACGGGCATTGACGACAAGGGCGAACGGCTGCCGGACATCGTCAGCATCAAGGCCTTCGAGGCCGTGCAGCTGCCCGTGAGCGACGTCCACGACGGCATGTGGCGCGTGCAGCCCGAGCATGTCGCCCTTGACATCGCTCCCACGACGTCGCTGAAGGTACAAACACGCGTCTCGGCCGCCGATGCCCGCAACGGCTACGTACGCAAGTTCCGCATCGACCGCATACGGCTGGTGCCGGTCGACGTGGACGACGAGAACGGGCGCTCGGCACGGAGCGACGCTCCGAAAACACTTGAAGAACGTAACACGAAAACAAGATAACGAACGAAGACGATGAAACTTCATATTCTACTACTGATGCTCGCCTGCAGCGCCACGGCTGCGGCAACACAACAGGCGGAGAGCACCCCGACGGCAGCCCCCGAGCAGTCCTCGGCGACCCCGACAGCGCTCACCACCGTGCGCGGCCGCATCGTGCGCGCCGCGACGGGCGAGGGGTTCGCAGGGGCCAGCATAGCACAAACGGCCCTCAAGGTGAGCGCGATGACCGACGACGACGGACGCTTCGAGCTGCGATTGCCGTCGACCGATGTGCTGCTGACCATCGCCGCACCCGGCTGCCAGCAGCAGGTGGTGGCCCTGCAGGGACGCACTGAGCTCTGCGTACGCCTGCTCGACACCCTCGACGACACCGCCCCCGCCGACCTCCGCACTCACCTGACGCCTCGCTCGGCCGACGACCTCCGCGCGACGGCTCCGCTCCACGCCACGCGCCAAAACGGGCAGCCCGGCAGCGCAGAGACCTACTTCGTACGCGGCCTGCAGTCGGTCTGCCTCGACAGTCAGCCGTTGTTCGTCGTAGACGGCGTGGAGTGGCAGACACAGGACGAGGCCTACACGACGGTGGCAGGCTACGAGCACAACCCCCTGGCGATGATCGACGCCGACGACATCGAGAGCATCGACATCATGCGCGATGGCTCGGCCCGCTGGGGCTCGAAGGGTGCCGCCGGAGTGGTGATGATCAGGACCAAGCGCGCACAGGACATGGCAACACGCATCGAGGTGAACGCGGCGATGGGCGTCGTCACGCCCTACCGGACGCTTCCCATGATGAAGGCAGGGGCCTATACCCGCTATGCCACCGACGTCATGCGCGGCCTGAAGACGGAAGAGCGCGAACGCCTGCATTTCACTGAAGACGACCCTACACGGTCCTACTACTGGGACACGCACCAGCAGACCGACTGGCTCGGCGAGGTGAACCGCACGGGCTTCATGCAGCAATACGGCATCAACGTGGCCGGCGGCGACGAGGTGGCGCTCTACCGCTTCGCACTCGGCTATGGCAAGAACGACGGTAACGTCGACGGCACTCACTTCGGACGCCTGAACGTGCGCTTCAACAGCGACATACGCCTCACGGAACGCCTCTTCCTCGCCGCCGACATCGCCTACGCACAAACCATGACCCGTGCGAACGTTGACGGCCTCGACGACGTCCACAACCCTGCCTTCCTGGCTATGGTCAAATCGCCGCTCTACGGACCGTGGCAACACAACCTGAAGGGGCAAGAGACGCGCAGGATGAACGACGCCGACGAACTGGGCATCGGCAACCCCATCGCCCTGACAGGCGACGACATCCCCGACGTCGACAAATACCGCTTCAACCTGAATCTGCGACCCTCCTACACCTTCACCGACCGCCTGAAGGTGAGGGCCATATTCGGGTTCACGTGGGATAAAACGGCCGAGGACATCTTCCGACCCGACGAGGGCGTGGCCGACGTGCCACTCGTGAACGCACAGGGAGAGGTCTACGCGACAGCGCTGAACATGGTGGCGAACCTGATGGCACGCCAGAGCACGCTGAGCGCCGAGGGATGCCTGGACTGGGCTGTGCTCAGAGGCTTTCCCAGCACGCTCGATGTGGCTTTCGGCGGGCGTTTCTACAATACCTTCTACAAATGGAACTCAGGCTTAGGCTACAACACTGGCTCGGACTTCATGCGGGCGCTCTCCAACACCAACAGCGGCCTGCGGTGGATAGGCGGCGACAACTACAAGGAACGAGAGGCTGCCTGGTACCTCACGGCTGACTATGCGCTGAAGGAGAAGTACACGGTGGACCTCGGACTGGAACTCGCCACCTCGTCGCGCTATGGTCGCGAAGCCGCCGGACTGAAGGTTTGTGGCGTCAGCTGGGCGGTGAACCCTTCGCTGCAAGCGGCATGGCTCGTCACGGGCGAACAATGGATGCAGCAGCTGCGAGCGCTGAACACTGCCCGCCTACGCATCGCACTCAGCCAAACGGGCAACGACCGACAGCCCCTGCTGGCCTACCGCACCTACCGACAGGCGGTCTCGCCCATACAAGATGCTGCGGGTCTGCTCCTGTCCAACATAGGCAACGAACAACTCAAATGGGAAACAACCCGGCGCGCCGCCGTGGGCCTCGACCTCTCGATGTGGCACGACCGCTGGCAACTGAGTGCCGACGTGTTCTGGGCACGCACCACTGACCTCGTCACTCGCAAGCAACTGGCCGACGTGGCGGGCATGACTTACTACTGGGACAACGATGGCGAACTGACCAACCGCGGCTTCGAACTCGCGACCTCGGCGCGCATCGTCGAACACCGAGACTGGAAACTGACGCTCGGTGCTACGCTCGGACACTACAAGAACAAGATTCAGAAACTCGCGAACGGAGCCTTCACGACCGACGTGGCGGGCGCTACCATCCTCACCTCCGAAGGTATGCCTGCCGGCGTCTTCTATGGTTGGCAGACACGCGGAGTGTACGCCGACGCAGCTGCTGCAGCCGCGGATGGCTTAGGCCTCATCAGCGCCAACGGCGAGAAAGTGGCATACGGTGCTGGCGACGTTCGCTTCGTCGACCAAAACCACGATGGCATCATCGACGATAGGGACCGAATCGTACTGGGCGACCCCAACCCCGACATCTACGGCAGCGTCAACCTGCAACTGAAGTGGCGACGAGTAGCCCTCGACGGCATCTTTGCCTATAGCCTCGGAGGCGACGCCTACAACGCCTTGCGACAACAACTGGAAGCCGGTAGCAACCTCTTCAATCAGACGACAGCCATGGAGAACCGCTGGACGGCCGATGGACAGCTAACCGACATGCCCCGCGCCACATACGGCGACCCCATGGGCAACAGCCGCGCCAGCGACCGATGGGTTGAGGATGCTTCATTCCTGAAGATGCGCACACTCCGCCTGACCTACGACTTGCCTATCCGTCTGTCTGCTATCCAAGGCATCAAGGTGTGGGCTGCTGCTAACAACGTGTTCACGCTGACCCGTTATCTCGGCGCAGACCCAGAATTCTCCTTGTCGACCGCAGTACTCCATCAAGGCGTTGATGCGGGACTCGTGCCCAGCAGCCGCTCGTTCCAACTGGGCGTGAAGATTAATCTGTAATTCAAGTTTCGGTTGTTATGAAGAAGTTCTTGAAGTATCAAGCGTCTCTTCGAGCCGAGCGAGGGAGGAAAATGGACAACAAACAGGAATAGATAACATCAACATATATTAATAATGAGCAGCATGATGACTATGATAATAAATACAATAAAGAATGGAGTTAAAAACAGCCTCCACAGGTATATACTCCCCTCCCTCGCTCGGCTCGAAGAGACGCTTGACCCTTCAAGAACAGGGGAGGGGTCGGGGGAGAGGCTTCTCCTTTCTACGCTGAAGGCTTCTCCCCTCCCTAACAGGGGTAGCGAAGGAAATAACGGGTTGACTGCGCTCGACCTTGGTCGCTTCACTTTTGAAGAATGTCAAGCCGTCATGAGCGACCGAAGCAGAACTCCTCTGCTAAGGACGGCCAAGGCCGGGAGAGAGGCTGTGGGGGCGGGAATAAGTTTTTTTCTCCCATTATTTCTGTTGACCTTCTCTGCTTGCTCTGACGTCTTCGACACCGACTCCACCAGCGTAGTCATCGACAAAGGCGAACGCATCGAGCATCCGGGCGATTCGCTATACAGCGTCATGGGCATATTGACACAGTTCCAACGCTTGGGCGAACGCTATGTCCTGCTCGGCGAACTGCGAAGCGACCTGATGACGACGACCTCCGATGCCGATAAGGACTTGCAGGACGTAGCCAACTTCGCGGTCGAGGAGGGGAATACCTATGCCGATCGACGCCCCTACTACTCCGTCATCAACAACTGCAACTTTGCGCTCGAGCGGATGGATACCTCGCTCGTCGACTACCAGACGAAAGTCATGATACCCGAGTACGTCGCCATCCGTGCCTTGCGCGACTGGACCTACTGGCAGATGGCACTCGCCTTCGGCAAAGTTCATCTCATCGACAAGCC
>CADCOX010000389.1 GCA_902803195.1 uncultured Bacteroidales bacterium | reverse complement strand
TCCTGATTGAAATTATCGGTCGTACGGGGCCAGTAGGAGCCGTCGGCCATACGATAGCGCTCAGTCACGTAGTTGCCATTGGCATCGAGGGCAAAATTTCCATCGACGTCGTAAGTCAGCGCCTCATAGAGCGAATTGAACTTGCCGAGCCCTCGCGCGTACATATCTTGATAGGTGCGGATGCCCGTCTGCACCCCGTAGGTGCCGTCCATGAGGCTCAGGTCGTTGTCGCCTGCTGTGACGCCATTCCAGGCCTGCCCAGTATGTTCGTAGTTACCGATGTTCTTGTAGCGAATGACGAGGCGGTCATTAGGCATGAAGGTGATACCGCCATAGAAAGACCCCGAACGCCCATCGGTGCCGTGCAGGTAGCCGTCGGTTGTCGTCTGATGCCACGCGCCGTCGACGATGACCTTGCCCCATAGCAGGCCTGTCGAGAGCAAACCTCCATAGTTCATCGTGTTGTAGGAGCCATAGGAGAACGAAGCCTCGCCCCGAGGTGTCAGGTAGGGGGTGGCCATCTGCAACGCCACCGTACCGCCGAAAGCGCCATCACCATTGGTCGAAGTGCCCACACCGCGTTGCACCTGCACGGATCCAAGCAACGAAGCATAGGAGTTCATGTTGGCCCAAAAGACGCATTGGTCCTCGGGCGAGTTCAATGGTACGCCATCCAGCGTGACATTGATGCGCGAGTCGCCAGCGCCACGGATGCGCATATACGACGTACCCGTGCCCAAGCCGTTCTCGCCCCAAGCCATGATGCCAGGCGTGCGCGACAGCAACAGCGGCAGTTCGCGTCCTGTCGTGGAGTGCTCCTGCAGTTGTTTCTTGTTGATGTTCGCTACGGCAAAGGGGGCATCCTTTTGTGCACGGACACCGCTTACGACGATCTCCTGCATATCGGCCAGACGCAAAGAGTCCGGAAGTCCTTGCGCCTTCGCATGACCCATAAAGCCCAATAAGCATACGCCTATCAAGCACATCCTTGTAGTCTCTGTCATTGTTCTTTTCATTGCTTTCCTTTATTATTAGGGTTTAACAATAAAGGGGCGCAGGACTAAGCCTGCTCTGAAGAAGTGTCCTCTTATCATCCCTACGACGGCATTATCCGCATCAGGTCTGAAGGGTCTGTTCTCAGCCCGCCACTGGCGAGCACCCCTTGATAATTCGTGTGCAAAGGTACGGATAAAAGTTGAAAAAAAGATAAGTTAAGGGGATGAAAAGATGAAAAAGCAAAAAAAATGCTTATTTGTGCGCTGCTTTTACTAAAAAGAACTATCTTTGTGCCTTGAAAGTGACTACATACGTCCCTCCTTTCCGCTCGACCTTTGGTCGCTTGATACCACTAGAATTTTTCAACGTTTCAACTTTTTAACTTTTCAGCTCGGCTTTGCCGCTTCTTCTCAAGACTCATTACGTTCGAATGAGCGAACAAGTTCGAGCGCGAGCGCAAGCGAGTTTGAAGAAATTTTCAACGTTTCAACCATTCAACTTTTCAACTTTATCAATGGGAGTTCGATTCAACAAGCGCATCACCATCTTGCCTTGGCTCAAGGCCAATGTCGGCAAGAGTGGCATCAGCCTGTCCATAGGACCTAAAGGCAAGACCCTGAACATCGGTTCAACGGGCGTCAACGTCAACGTGAGCTTAGGCAAGGGCATGGGCTACAGCAAACGCCTCATCACCTGGAAGAAACTCAACCTGCTCTCCATACTCGGACTGGGTGGAGCAGCGGCAGCCAAGAAAGTCTCGAAATCAAAGTCGAAGACCAAGACGACAGGCGTCGCCAAGAAAGGCAAGAAGGGCAGCACCACCGTGACTGAGCTCTCGCTCGACGATGCACTGGCCGAAGCCGAGACCGACGAACAGCTGCAGACGCAGCAAGGCACGCCTGAAGAAGGACAGTTGGAGGAGCAGCCCGGCTGCGGCCCATTAGGTTGCATCATTGGTGCACTCGTCACGCTGATCATCCTCGCCCTCATCGCCGTCATCGTCTACCTCATCGTCACACGACCTGCGGCCTGACAACAGCCTGCATTCTCACTGCTTTCTGACGCAACACAAGGTTGTGTTACACAGATTTGTGTCGCACAACCTTGTGTTGTCTGTAGGCTGACTTCGCCCCCTGCTTGGAATGAGCAAGGGGCATGACGAAGTCTTACATCCTCAATTCTTACCTAAAATCTTGTTCACGAGGGCGGTGACGTCGGCGATGGTGACCTTGTCATCACCGTTCACGTTCGCAGCCTCATGGTCGTACACCGGGTTGGGACCATCGTCCTTGCCCAGGATGATATTCACGAGGGCAGTTACGTCAGCGATAGTGACCTTTCCATCTCTATTGACATCACCAGGAATACTCGCATCGATTTCGATATCAAAGGTACTTGCCACAGGCTCATATCCATTCGCATCGAGGTCTGCGAAAAGCTGGTCGTAGAAGGTAGCCGTTCCGCCTTCAGATGTCTCAGAGGCGACAAGAGTAATCTTAAATATCTCGCCCGAATTGCCCTTGATAGGACTATCATTTGCCGAGTAGATTAGGAACTTGTAACTACCATCGGACAAGGGTTCAATAGCCAATGCGAAAACATCCGTCAGTCGCGAGGGATTACGACTAACCAGCCATTCACCATTTTCATCCGTGGCGATGCCGACGCCCTCTGGCAGAGCAAGGTTGAACTCAAGCACGGTATAAGTTCTATCGGGATTGTTCAGTTCGACAGATACTTCCTTCATACCTCCAGGTTCAATACTTATGTTGTCAACAAATAGTGCATCGCCCTTGATTTCTTGGCCGGCGATGATGAGCGCTTCAGTCGGGTCGAAGTCAGCCACAGGAGTGATGATCCAGCGATTACCCTCATCGGGGGCTGACCAATTGTCGATAACAATTCTCTGAGTATTATTGTTGACATACATCAGGTCGTAACGCGTAGCCAAAAGCATCATGTGCTGATACTCGCCATCTGGATGGTCTGTAGTGAAGTAGCAAGGTGAACCCAATTCGTCCACGAACGTATTGTTGCTTGTAAGAAATTTCTTGTTATAGGGGCTATAGAGATAGTTCTTTCCTTCGATGTTAAGGATGGCAAACTGTCTCTCCTCATCAGAGGCATCGACACGGACCTGACCAGCATCCAGCGCGGTGCCATCGGCATTCAGGACGAGTTCGCCGCGGCGGCACGTGAGGGTATAGAGCTTGTGATTGTCGAAGTAGTCGGTTTCAGGCTCAACGAATCCAGGACGGACATCGTTCAAGACGTCTTCATAGATTTTATTGGCTCGTCGCTGCAACCATTGAGTGGCGGTCGCCACCTGTGTTGCATAGTTGGTGTTGTCGCCCCAGAGTTCACGGTTATGCTCGAAGGACGTGTGTGCATAGTCATAGTAGTCCTGTACATATTCCAAGAGTTCTGTCAGCCCATCTTGCATAAAGGACTCCCAAAGCGTACGGTAGATCTCGTCAAGGGCTGAACTGCTGAAGCGAAGGTCACGAACGAACTCGCGAGCCTCGAAAGCTGGCATATTCATCCAATAGTTTTCGGTCATGCTGTCCTGGAAATAGCGCGAATGTCCTTCGTAGCCGAAAGCCCAATCGAGGTCCCAGACCGGACCAAACACATATTTGCTTGTGTCGTTCACGAAACTCTCGCGGTAGCAGAACGTGCTCTTGGGGTGATAGAATTCGTAGTTACAGATCAACTCGTTCAGCATCAGATAACGTGCCAGCTGATTCAAGTCTACGTACTGCGAGATGTCTTTCCCTTCATAAAGCGCCAAGAGGAATTGGTCAAAGGCCGTCTCTACCGTTTCGAGGGTGATGAGCGAGGTACCTTCCGAGAAATCGGGTTCTTTGATGTTAATCGGTAAGTTATAGGGCTCTGAACGGAACTTCTGCCCCTCGGGTTCATCATAGTAAGAATCCAATTCCAGCAGAGCGGCTGCGCTCTCATCAAGTAGTTCTATACTATTGTTCGCGAAACCCACCTTCTCCGTCAAGTTGTAGCTGCCGACATATTCACCGTTCATGTACAACTCCACAGGCACAATATGGTTAGGGGCCGCCGTCTCGACCAGATTGGCCGCTTTCATGCCGATGGCATTCGCCATCAGCGACCCCGTCTGGTAGTTGGAGAGGAGCACCCAGCTCTTGCCTTTCGTCATGCCGAGGGGGCTCACTTTTGTGTCGAACTTCAGGCGATAGGGCTTTTTAGGCCAGCCCCAACTGGAATTGCCACGCCCCTTAATCTGCACAGCAGTAGTACCCATTGATGGGAAAGCGCCCTTGCCATCGATGGTGATCTCCGCACTCAGATATTCATCCTTACTCGTGACGGGCTGTCCGCCGGCTGTATTAATGTCTATGCGGGGCACGCCTTCAGCATGGTCCGTCAGCCAGTCGACATGTACCTTGACGTAACGTCCGTAGGGCTGCATGGAGTACCCCGACCCATCGGAGGTCGGCAGCAGAATCGATGAACCTTGACGCGCAATCAGATAATAGATATCTTTGTCGAAACGAAGACGCGTGACCTTGCTTTCCTGTAGCACGCCATCGACATAGACGAGGGTCTTCTCATCAGGCAATTTGAACGAGGGCATCAAGCGTTTGCCGATAGCGCTGACCGTCGCCATCACCGTGTCATTGAACATCAGCCCTATGGCATCGGTGAACAGTTGGTCATTGAACTTGTTGTTGAACTTATAGGAGACGAAGGTGGGGAAATCCGTTGGCGCTTGCTCGCTGACGGATACGACGTCGGACAACGCATAGCTATAGGTCTCGCCGAGAGTGGTCTCGATGACCAATCGGCCATTCATCTCGGTGTGCGATGCCACATATTCCAAGGGATAAGCTTCCAGACGTCCATCGGAAAGCCAGATATGCAACGCTTCAGGGAAATGAGGCATGACATCCTCTGTCTGGCTATTCACATCCTTCTCTTGAAACGTAAAGCGTTCGTTGGCTGTGCGTGTACTGCCGACATAGGTGCCCAACAGCCCTTGGCTTGCACGCAGATTCCACCAATAGTTGCCATCGGCGGCACTCTGAATACTTAATGTTCCATCTTCGTTTTCGATGATATTCCAGAATTGCTTCCCATCCTCTGGCACGGTCGATAACGTCATATATTTGTAGTAGGCATCGATGCGATTTGGCGTGAAGACGAGGTACTCGCCCGACGCTTCATTCCGAAACGTATAGCCCGAACTCGTATTCGTCACCATCCAGAAACCATCGGCTGAGATGTCGTTGCCGTCATTGATGAAACAGATGTATGGATCCACGCCGTGCTGAGCGCCAAGGGCGACATACCCTGGTGCTTGTTGACAAGAGATGGAGTAGACGCCATCCTCAACGACGGCACCTGCCATCTTCAATGTGCCAAACAGACAAAAGGATAGCAACGAAAGCCAAACAGTAAATAATTTCTTCATGCAATAATGAGTTAAAAAACGATGGAGAGATAGGTCTCTTCTACAAGAGGGAAGCCATCCGAGGTGATTATGATTGGCAGAACTACTGCAAAAGCCATGAGGCTATAACCGCCCCATGGCTTATGCTGGCTCAATGGAATCTGTGTGAGGCCGAGCTTCGTTTAGTTCTTGCCTAGGATAAGGTTCACGAGGGCGGTCACGTCGGCGATAGTGACCTTTGTGTCGCCGTTCACGTTCGCGGCATCATGGTCGTACACCGGGTTGGGGCCATCGTCCTTGCCCAGGATGATGTTCACGAGAGCAGTTACGTCGGCGATGGTGACCTTGCTGTCGCTGTTCACGTCGCCCAAGAGGCCGCCCACCCTGACGCTGAACGTCTTGTCGGCTGGCTCATAGCCCGTATCGTCGGTCATCACGAAGAGCTGTCCGCTGAACGAGCCCTGGAACTTGCCCTGTTCGGCATCGGCGGCGGCCGTGAGCGTCATCGTGAAGAGGATGCCCGAGCTGCCGGTGATCTGGTCGAGCGCTCCCGAGAAGATGAGGAACTTGTACGTGTTGGCGGCTATCTCCTCCACGTTGACGGTGAAGGAATCCGAACAACGGCCGCTGTTGAGCACGACGGCATAGTCGTCATCGGCCTGGGCGATGCCGACGCCTTCGGGCAGCGTCAGCGTGAACTCCAGCATGGTATACGACCGGCTGGGATTGTTCAGTTCCACGCTCACGTTCGTTGTCTCGCCGGGCTTGATGCTGATGTCGGCCACGGTCAGTTCGTCGGCGAGGACGTGGCCGGCCATGGCCAGCCACATCCATGCTATAGTGAGGATTCTCAGTGCTTTCATTTTACAACCACTTTTTTACCGTTCATAATATATACGCCTCTCGTCAGCTTGCCGTTCTGCAGCTTGCCCTCGTCGTATTTGCGTCCGCCCAGGTCATAGACGTCCACGTCGGCGTTCGCGTTGACGTTACCTATTCCCGTAGCGACGTCCGTGCCGGCGTGGGCGAGGTACATCGCCTGGCGCTGCTCGTTCACCACCATGACATCCGTGACGCTGACATGTCCCTGGCCCTTGATGCCGAAGGACAGCAGCGCATCATTGCTGGCGAAGGCATCGTTCCTGGCGGAGTAGACCAGCACGGCGTAGCGGTTGCCGTCAAGCGGCTGGCATAAGGCGGTGTGGCTGTCGTCGGTCGTGACGCCTTCCAGCTGCATGCCCTCCTCGAGTTCCACCACGCACTGGGTCAGGATGAGGCGGTCGGCAGCCGCCACGCCCATCGTGAGCGCACCATTGGCTGCTACCTCAAGGCTCAGGTCGTCGGCATCCATCGAGCGCTCCCTGTCTACGGCCGGAGCGTGGTTGCCGCTAGTCGTGGAACCCTGGTTCAGGACCAGCTTGACCAGTCGGACGAGGTCGAGGGCGTTGATCTTGCTGTCGAAGTTCAGGTCGGCGGCCAGGAAGTGGAACGTGTCGGAAGGACGCTGGAGGATGCGGTCCACCATTTCCACGATGTCCAGTCCGTTGATGCGGCCGTCGTCGTTGACATCGCCGAGCGTCAGGTCGGGCACCTCGATGTCGATGGTGTAGTCGGGCTGCGTAATCTCGTTCTTGTCGACATCGGACATCAGGATGTCCTTGAGCAAGGCTGTGTAGTTGCCTGCAGCCATGTCAGCGGCGCACTGCAGCTTGATGTTGAAGAGCAGGCCGTCGCTGTCTTTGAAGGCTCCGTTCTTGGATGAGTAGCAGACGACGTGGTAGATGCCGTTCTCATTGAGTTGTGCCGTGACGACATGTCCGTTCGAGCGGCTACTGTTGAGCGTCACGTCGGGATTGCCAGAGGCGTTCTCGGCGATGCTGATGCCCTCGGGCAGCTGCAGCTGGAAGTCTATCATGTTCACGGCTGCCTCCTTCTTCAGGTTCAGTTTCAGTGTGGCCATGCCTTCAGGCACTACGGAGAGCGTCTCCTCGGCGTACAGCATGTTCTGATAGATGAGCCCACGCTGGTATTCGTCGTACTGTTTCTTGGTCATCAACATCCAATGGACATTTTCCGTTGAGGCCGCCGTGACGATGACGTCGGTGTGCGTTTCTCCAGAGTATCCTCCCTGGCAGTCAAGACGCGAAGGTACATTGCCCATGTACTTTTCAGTTCCTTCCAGCGTCTTGTTCTGGATGAGGTAGGTGCCATTCACCGATTCAGTAAACGACCATTTAGACAGGTTGGGATCTGCATCATCACGGGGCGAATTGAAGTCAACATAAACCTCATCTGTATAGCCATATTCTCGGAACAAAAGTTTATCAGCTCCACTTCCTTCCCAGAAGTACACCTGCCACAGCCCTGTCTCGCTGTCTTGCGTCAGTCGCACGGGCAGGCCTTCATCGCCCAGCACGGCATGTGTGCCCCAACTGTTACCTGCCTTCAGGAATGTCTCGTCTTCCACGTTGTACAGGTACAGCGTGTCCGTTTCACTGCTTGCCAGCTCCGTGTGGCTGGGGATGTTGTACGGCGTGGTCTCTCCCAGATAATAGAGGCGCACGTTGTCCATAGCCACCCAGTTGGCATTGGTGCTGCTAATGTCGATACCAATCTTCACGTCCCTCGTCATCTTGTTCTCAAAAGAGACGCTGAAGTGCTGCGGCTTGTAGTTCTCCGTAGCAACGGCAGTTCTCTCACTGCCAGCAACAAGCGATACACCCGTTACCTCTGCCGTGGAATCATTTTGGTTCGTTGCAATGATATCTGCCTCGAGACGGTAGTTGCCAGCTGGCAATGAGGGGATAGCCTGCGCAATCTGGCCGTTGGTCAATGGACCGTCCGCAATCCCAGCTTCCTCAAAATGATCAATCGTAACATCGTCTGAAACGTATGAGCCTGCATTATAGTTTATAATACCATAATTAACGATTGTTTGCTGCCATCCGATGTCAAAGCGGTCGACATCTGGGTTGAGAATGAACGCTGCGGTCACATCTAATTCATCAGGTAGCGTAGCAGTTGTCAGGTATGTCTTTGATGCGGTCTTGATGGCGGAAATCTGGGCATACACCGTCATGTATTCGTCTGTAGAATTCACGATGGAACGTGCCTCGTTGATGGCATCGCTCAACGTTGTCTTGTCACCATCAGATAACGGATCAACCATAGCGGCAATACGTGCAGCCTCAGCCTCGAACTCCTCACGCATCAGTGGCAGGCCACTCTTGTCAGACAGATTCCGATAGCCCCTCTTCAAGAAATCCACGGCAGACCCAGCAGGAACAACAAACTGCACGTCATCGGGTACTCCCTGGAAGTTTTGTGCATAGTGCTTATTACCCCAGGTCCCATCAGTTAGTATCACAGTCTTCAGTTTCCCGCAGTTCTTGAAGGCATCAATGCCCCGAAGCATATTCCAACCATTTATCGTCGCCGATTCCAAATTTGTACAGTTGGAAAATGAACCTGCGCACCACCAGTCAATGGTTTCATCTGCTGCCTCGAACACAACAGTATTTAAGTTTGTACAATAATCAAAATGGCTCCATTCAGCAAGACGTATCGTCGAGGGAACTACCAGGTTCACCAAACTTGTACAGCCGGAAAAAGCGAAATCATGCAAGATGGCAGAGCTCCCATTGAAATCAATATTGCCGAGACTCTTGCATCCACTAAAAGCAGCACTTCCCACACTCGTCAGCGTCGAAGGGAATTTGATGCTTTCAAGGCCGGAGTTTCGGAAAGCATTATCATAAATTAACATAAGTCCTTCAGGAAGAGTAATGGACTTTAGACTGCTACATCCGTTAAAGACATTGTTTGAAATTTCATAAACTCCATGGATAGAGACATCTGACAAATTGGTGCAATCTCGGAAGGCATGTCCCCAAATATGAGAGAGATCACCTAAGATTGCGACTGAGGTAAGTCCCGAACAACCATAAAAGGCAGAACCTCCAATAACCGTGACACTCTCAGGAACAACAACCGATACAAGATTCGGACGAGTATCAAAAGCATAATCTCCAATACCTTTCACATTAAACTCAATTCCACTCTCATGCTGTACCGTTGCCGGAATGGTCAATGCGCCAGCGATGTCCTCGGGGCTGGCGGATACTTCTACTTCCCATGGGCTGAGATTCGTCACCTTGAAGGTCAGGTCAACCGTGCCGTCGCCACAAGGTACAGGAGCCGTGAAGGTGTCGCCGATGGCGATGCTGGTGAGGATTGCAGCTTCTTCGTCACTGACGGGTTCAAGAATCCATTCCGAAGGTCCGGAACTCCCCATGTTAAGCCAACCGACAATATTCCCGCTAACACCTCTTCCGCTTGAATGGCCCTCCATGTGCAAGTAGTAATAATCTGCCATGTTCTGCGAGGCGACTCGGATGTTGAGGATCTTTTGTCCGTCTACTTCAGTGACCCGGTCAAAAGCCATCAGGCTCTCACTCGTTTCGCTCATCATAGCGCGAGCACCTTTGCTGACGGTCGTGAAACGTCCTTGGGAATACATATTCTGCAAGTCGAAGAGTCCGTCACGGTTCGTCAGCTTCCAGAGCGATGCGAGGTCTGAGGTCAGATCCGCGGGCGTGCTCCAACTGCCGTAGTAATTGCCGGAACCGTCGACGCTGCTACGCATATATTTATATACACGTACTTCGCTCTCCTGACCAGCGTCATCGGTCACGGTGTTGGTATATTGCCCAGCACTGCGGATGCGGTAGTAGCCATCGGCAAGGCCCAAGTCGACATTCTCAGCGAAGGCAGCCAATGCCTCTGACGGGTCGAAGTCTGCCACGGGCATAATCTTCAATGGCGCATCGCAAAGGTTGACCGTCTGCCCGTTCAATGGCATCGATAGCGTCCAACGGTAATCTCCCGACGCGTCATCGGCGCTGAGCGTAACGGCTGACCCGAAGCCTGGGCAGAAGCCACCCTGAGCCATCCAGAACGCACGTGCGGCTGGGCTATAAAGATAGTACTTGTCGTTGATGTTCAGTAGGGCGAACTGGCAATACGCTTCATTGACAGGTTCTGGGTAAGCTGCCAGGTCATTGGCCGTGAAGAGGCGGAACTCGCTCAGATGGCCATAACCGCGGGTGACACCTCCGTCTCCTGTAGTGTTGTCTATGTAGAAACGGAGGTATTTGTAACCTTTCGTGTCGAAGGGAGCAGAGAGGAGGGTCTCACTTTTGTTCCCATATGGCATGTCAATGGTCGCCAGTTTTTCCCAATCGCCGTCAGCTGCGGTAGCATTGTTGCTGCCATAAACACCCCACTGGGTGATATGATCATTATTAGCCTGCCTTCTGGTGACCTGCAGATAGATGTTCTCGCTGACGCTTTCTGCCAGTTCTACTTGCAGATAATGGCTATGGACAGGAACACTGCCATTTTGGTAGTTGGAATGCCAGAAGGTCTCAGGATTGTTGTCCAGGAGTGCTGCTAGACTGCCTTCCACAGCATCGGTATAAGGGCTGCTGAGCTGACTGACATTTGAGACTAATCCCAAATAATTGGCATCAAGGATAGCATTGGAGATACTTACATTGCCCAAAACTCTCAACGTCCCTAAAGCATTCGATAGGGCATAGAGCTTCGTATTGCTCAGTTCAGAGAGGTCGCCGACGGGAGCAATGATTTCTCCAAACTCCCCCCAATAAGCTGCAGCCTCGTAAGCTGGCTTGCAACCTGCAGGAACGTAGAGGGTTGCATTTGCACGGTTGGGGAAGACTCCTGAAGTAATCGTCACAGGAGTTTCACTCTTTATGGTTACAGATGACAAATTTGGATTGTGCTGGAATGCGTAATCGCCAATGGAAGACACGCTGTTCGGGATGACAATTTCCGTCAAACTCGTACAAGACTGAAAGGCGTAAGAGCCAATTGAAGTCACGCTATTAGGAATCTTGACGGATGTGATATAGCTTGCGCTATGGAATGCACAACTCCCGATGGATGTCACGCCATCGGGAATGACCACTTGGGTCACTTCTTGACCATTGATATACAGATGGTGAGCGAAATAGATGGGATTACTCCATCCAGTCCCAAAGTTAATGCTACAAAGTTGTTCTATGCTGCTGAATTCAGCTCTTGTCAAACTGGTGCACCCCCCAAAAGCGTCATTACCAATGGTCGTTACCTTTTCGGGGATGTTCACAGACGTCAGGCCGGTGCATCCGAGGAAGGCGTTAGAGCCAATTGACGTCACCGTGCTCGGGATGACAATCTCAGTCAGCCCTGTGCAGTTATCGAAGAAATAATCTCCAATGCTGGTGAGCCCCTCGGGCAGGGTGACGCTTGACAGACTATGACAGTCGGAGAAAGCGGCACCTTCGATGTCGGTGGCGGTAGCAGGAATGACGACGTTGTCTAAGGCATAGCAGTCATCGAACGCAGAGTAGCCGATATGCAGCAAGCCGTTGGGCAACGTTACCCTCGTGAGGTTGGTACACTTCATGAATGCCTGACGGCCAATGCTGGTCACGTTATTGCCAATCGTGACCGACGTCAGATTAGTACAATAATGGAAGGCTTCTTCACCGATGCCCGTCACAGTGTAGGTGACGCCATCTTTCGAGATGCGGTTCGGAATAACGAGGTCGCCATAATAGAAGTCGGCATTGCCCTCGCCGGTCTCCACATACGCCACCTCAACGGTCTTGGCGACTGCATCCGTAATGTTGTAGTAGATGTCCTTTGACTCTAAGTCATAGGCATGCAACGTGATGCTGCCCAACAGGGTCAGCAAGCACAAAACGAATTGTCTTTTGTTCATCATATGTGTTACTTTAAGTATTTTAGGTATTTTAGCTAATCAATGTGCAAAAATACAATTTTTTAATTTGTGTACCATACAATATCTTATCCTTTTTTTGTCTACCGGTTGATTTCATGCGATTTAGATGATATTGTCTGAACATTTGGCCAAAATTTTATGTCCATCACGCGGCAAAAAAGTCCGTAATCAAGGATGTTTACAGTCATAAGTGCCTGATTATTGTCATGCATCCAGTCCGAACGACGTCAACGTATTCAAGTTTCGGTTGTTATGAAGAAGTTAAGAAGTTAAGAAGTTATCGCTTCGCTCGCCCTTCGGGCAGGAGTTAAGACGAATGCCT
>CADCOX010000388.1 GCA_902803195.1 uncultured Bacteroidales bacterium | reverse complement strand
GGGAAGATGGATGGAAGGCTTCGACCCGCTCAGCTATGAGCAGCCCTGCTTTGTCGAAGGTAACGCATGGCAGTATATGTGGTTTGTGCCTCACGACCCGCAGGGGCTTATCAACCTCTTCGGCGGCACGAAAGCTTTCCTGAAGAAACTCGACGAAAACTTTACGCTGACTGCCACGAGCGGTGAGGTCAATGGTAATGCAAGCGGTTTCATCGGTCAGTATGCTCATGGCAACGAACCCAGTCATCACACCGTTTACCTCTATTCGTTCGCAGGCCGTCCCGAACGAACGCAGGAACTTGTCGACCAGGTGCGACGCGAGTTCTACCGCGCTACGCCCTGCGGTTATGCTGGCAACGATGACTGCGGTCAGATGTCCGCTTGGTACATCTTCTCGGCACTCGGTTTCTATCCCTTCCACGCAGGCGCCGCCGAGTATGTCATCGGAACGCCTTTGTTCAAGAAAGCCACGCTCCATCTTGCCGGCGGCAAGGATTTCGTCATCACAGCACCCCGAAAGACACCCGAGCGCGTTCATGTCAAGGCCGTTCGGCTGAATGGCCGCGCCCTCAAGACGCACACACTGACGCACCGCCAAATCATGAACGGCGGCTCGCTGGAGTTTGTGATGAAATAAAGGCGGGGATTCTCGGCGACTGAATCGCCGAGCGCTATCGGGGGATTGAAGGATTCATGGCAAGGGAATTGCCGAGCGCTATCGAGGGGTTGAGGGATTCATGGCAAGGGAATCGCCGAGCGCGATGTTACTTGCAGGGCTTGACCTTGACGGTCTTGCCGTTCTTCAGTCGGACAACATAAACGCGGTTGGCATCTTGCATATCATCTTGCGGGATGCCAGTTGTGTCGTAGATCTGCTCGGCTGCGAGCTCGCGCTTAGTTGTCTGCACTGCGGTCGTTGGGCCACCGTCGATAGTCGTCTTGAAGGCTCCAATTTTCGCATTCTTGAAAGCGTCGAAAGAGATGTAGATGACCGACTGCGGCACGAACAGCGTCTCGAGGGTGACGCCATCGAAAGCGCCGGCACAGATACGCGTGACGCCATCGGGAATCGAGAACGTCGATTCGCTGCGGCCTACTGGATAGCGGATGAGCATTGAGGGCGTCTCTTCGAATTTATAGCGCGCATAGAGCACACCGTCCACGGTCATCAGTTCCATCTGGTAGTTGATGAAGACGTGGTCGGTCGGGTATTTATCGGCTTGCTCGATGACCGTCTGTGCCGTTTGTGCAGCCACAAGTTGACAGACTGCGGAGAGGACGAGCGTGAGAAGAAATTGTCTCATAATCATTTGTTTGTTGATGAAGGAATGGCCAGCCGGAGCGTCTCTTCAAGCAGTTCTCGGCAATGCGACGGGATGACGATGTGGTGATTGCCGATGGGGTCGGTGAGGAAGTAGCGCGCCTGCTGCGGGTCGGTGAGGCGGATGACCTGTTGAGTGCGACAAAGGCCCGGCTCCGACTGGCAGGCGGTGAGTTGTCCTTCGCCTACGAAAAAACGGCTGAGGTCGGGAGCGAGCTTGAAGAGGGTCACGGGCCCTGGTCGCATAAAGCCTCTGATGCCGACGCCTATGCCCGACTCGAAATGCGTGTCCAGTTCGTAGCGCTCGACCATGTTGAGCGGGATGGTGCAGTGGGCGAAGAGGAGTGTGCCCGTCTCGGGGTCGATGCGCGCGGGATTGGCTTGAAAGCCCGAGACGCCTGTCAGCGCGCGGGCCACGGCCATCGAGAGCATGGCCGGGACATCGCCTTCGCAGCCCGCGATGAAGCCTTCAGCGTTGAGGCGAGCGAGGGCAAGGCAGCCTGTGTTGTGGAGAGCGCTGAGGAGGTCGAAGCAGCGGATGGTGAAGCCGTCGAGGGCGTGGCGCTCAATAATGGAGCGGAGGGCGGCGTAGATGCGGATGGCGCCGTCTATGTAGGGCGACGTTTCGGGGGACGAAGAGGGGGACGAGGAGGGGGCGGGGTTGGATGACGAATAAAATTCGTCAATAAAGGACGGGACGGCTTTAAAAGAGGGAGAAGAATCAGAGGAGGGAGCAATAGAGGGGGCGGCGTCAGGGGAGGGGGCAATAGAGGGGGCGGCGTCAGGGGAGGGAGCAATAGAGGGGGCGGCGTCAGAGGAGGGAGCAATAGAGGGGGCGGCGTCCGGGGAGGGGGCAATAGAGGGG
>CADCOX010000387.1 GCA_902803195.1 uncultured Bacteroidales bacterium | reverse complement strand
TCCTGTGGCACTCAGAAAGAAGAGACTGAATTTCAATACAACGACGAACGCTTCGCCGACCTGCAGATGCTACGCTACCAGGTCGAAGGCTTTGATGAACTCTCGCTTCGGCAGAAGACGCTCATCTACTATCTCTCGGAAGCGGCGCTCAGCGGACGCGACATTTTGTGGGACCAGAATGGCCGCTACAATCTGCGCATACGCCAAATGCTGGAGACTGTCTACACCGACTATACCGGCGACCGCGAGAGCGATGACTTCAAGGCACTGACGGTCTACCTGAAGCGTTGCTGGTTCGCCAACGGTATCCACCACCACTACGGCTCGGACAAGTTCCAGCCGGGTTTCTCGGAGGCCTTCTTCCGCCAGGCGCTCCACAGCGTTGACCCTGCCAAGTTGCCCATCGACCCGTCGCTGACGGAAGCAGCGACCGCTGACGACCCCGCTGTCATCGCTGCCGTCGACGCGCTCTGCGACGAGGTGTTCCCTGTCATCTTCGACCCGACGGTCTTACCGAAGCGCACGAATCAAGCCGACGGGCAGGACCTCATCCTGACCTCGGCAGCCAACTACTACGGCCAAGGCGTCACACAAGCCGAGGCCGAGGACTTCTACCTGCGCATGAAGGAAGCCGACCCCGATCCTGCACACCCCATCATGTATGGTATGAATAGCCGTCTCGTCAAGGAGAACGGACAACTGCGCGAGAAGGTATGGCACAGCGGTGGCCTCTACGGACCCGCTATCGACCGCATCATCTATTGGCTCGAGAAAGCCAAGACAGTAGCTGAAAACGACAAACAAGCGGACGTCATCGACCGACTCATCGAATACTATCGCACGGGTGACCTCCACACCTTCGACACGTACACCATCCAGTGGGTCGAGGAGACCGAGGGCGATGTCGACTTCACCAATGGTTTCACCGAGAGCTACGGCGACCCACTGGGCATGAAGGCCAGTTGGGAAGGTATCGCCAACTTCAAGGACAAAGGCGCTACCGAGCGAACCAAGAAGCTGTCGGCCAACGCCCAATGGTTTGAGGACCACTCCCCCGTAGACCCGCGCTTCAAGAAGGAGAGATGCAAAGGCATCTCGGCCAAGGTCATCGTGGCGGCCATGCTCGGCGGCGACCTCTACCCTTCCACAGCCATCGGCATCAACCTGCCCAACAGCAACTGGGTGCGTGCTGAGCACGGCTCGAAAAGCGTCACCATCGGCAACCTCACCGATGCCTACAACAAAGCGGCCCGCGGCAATGGTTTCCAAGAGGAATTCGTCATCGATGAGGCGACGCGCGAACTCATCAACAAGTATGGCGACGTCTGCGACGACCTCCACACCGACCTCCATGAGTGCCTCGGTCATGGCTCCGGCAAGCTCCTCCCCGGCGTCGACGCCGACTCCCTCAAGGCCTACGGCAGCGCCATCGAAGAGGCTCGAGCCGATCTCTTCGGCCTCTACTATATCGCCGACCCAAAGCTGGTCGAACTCGGACTGACGCCTAACGCCGACGCTTACAAGAGCCAGTACTATACTTATCTGATGAATGGGCTGATGACGCAGCTCGTACGCATCGAGCCCGGCAACGAGATTGAGGAGGCTCACATGCGCAACCGAGCTCTCGTCGCCCATTGGGTACTCGACCACGCGACTCAGCAAGACGCCGAGCGCCCCGCCGTGGCTCTCGTCCAGCACGACGGCAAGACCTACGTGCAGGTCAACGACTACCCGGCCCTGCGCGACCTCTTCGGTCAGCTTCTCGCCGAGGTACAGCGCGTCAAGAGCGAAGGAGACTTCGAGGGGGCACGCCAACTCATTGAGACCTATGGAGTCAAAGTCGACGCTAAGCTCCACGAGGAAGTGTTGACGCGCTACAAAGCTCTCGACCTCGCACCATACAAAGGCTTCATCAACCCCGAATACGTCGTCACCGAGGACAAGGACGGCAACATTACCGATGTGCAGGTACGCTATGGCGAGGCCTATGATCACCAGATGCTACGTTACAGCCGCGACTATCGCACGCTTCCTTACGTGAACGAATAATGAATGTACTCACGATGACGAGCGATACAGTTCACGACAACATACAAGCTATCAAGGCCGAACTACGGGCGGCTATGAATGGTATTGCCTCCCGGGCTATCCGCGAGAGCGGCATGGGCTATCGCTTAGCCTTCGGCACCGAGTTGCCCCGTCTGCGCGAGATTGCGAAGGGGTTCAACCCCGACCGTCACCTCGCCTTGGCGCTGTGGCAGGAGAACATACGCGAGACAAAGATGCTGGCCATCATGCTCTATCCTCAGAACGAGTTCGACGCCGACATGGCCGACATCTGGATGAGCGACCTCGTGCCGGAGCAAGCCGAGATCGCGCAGCTGCTGGCCATGGATCTCCTTGCACATCTGCCCTCAGCTGCCGACATGGCCTTTCGGTGGATGGCCGACGAGCATCAGATGCAACAGCTCTGCGGTTTCCTCGTCGTCACACGACTGCTGATGCAGGGAGCCGAGTTGTCGCCCGATGCGCAGGCCGAGTTCATCGACCAAGCAGCCTCGGCACTGCCCGCGTCCTACCTGCCGCTACGCAAAGCCGTGCAGAACGCACTCCTGCGTTATGCCGAGACGTCGACCGAAGCCAGCATCGCTGTCGACAAGCTGCTCGGCTCGCAGTGTTAATCTCTGTAAATCCGTAGTCCTTTCGGCTAAAAAGTTGTACCTTTGTACCCCCATGAGCGATAAAGGCAATCTCCAAGAAAACGTCAAGGAACAGTTCAGGCAGTATCTCCTCGCCAACGGACTCAGACAGACCAAGGAACGGTTTGCCATCCTGCATGCTATCTACGAGACTGAAGGCGTCTTCACCATCGAGGACCTGCAGCACATCATGCAAGTCTATCGTTTCCACGTCAGCACCAACACGCTCTATCTGACCACCCAGCTGCTCGTGCAGGCCAACCTGCTCATCCGGCATCCCTTTTCGTCGTCGGCCGCCACGTTCGAGCGCATCGCCGACGACCGCCCCCGCAGCTATCAGATCTGCAGCCACTGCCACCACATCACGCGCATCAAGAGCAAGGAACTGGCTACCAGCCTCGAGACCTACCACCCGCGCAGCTTCGCCGTCAGCCACCGCATCGTCTACGTCTACGGCACGTGTACCAGCTGTCAGCGACAAATGCGCAAACAACTCAAACTCGCACAGGGGCAGTCGTAAACTATACACGCGGTACCGCACTAACATAGTCTCATCTCATTAAAACCACCTATATGAAACAAGGAAAAGTAGACGCCCTCCTCGGCATCGTATTCGGCGACGAAGGCAAAGGAAAGGTTGTTGATGTATTCACTCCACAATATGACGTCGTAGCGCGTTTCGCTGGCGGCCCCAACGCTGGCCACACCATCATATTCGACGGCAAGAAGTTCGTGCTGCGCTCCATCCCTTCCGGCATCTTTGATGAGGGTAAGCTCAACATCATCGGCAATGGATGCGTCATCGCCCCCGACCTCTTCATGGCCGAGGCCAAAGAACTCGAGGCCGCGGGCTATGATCTCCACAGCCGTCTGCACATCAGCACTCGCGCCCACCTCATCCTGCCCACGCACCGCGTTCTCGACCGCGCTTACGAGGCTGCCAAAGGCAAGAACAAAGTCGGAACGACAGGCAAGGGCATTGGCCCCACCTACAGCGAGAAAGCCAGCCGTACTGGCCTCCGCGTAGGCGATATCCTTGACAACTTCCCCGAGAAATACGCCAACCTGAAGGCACGCCACGAACAGATACTGCGTGACCTTCACTACACCGACTACGACATCACCGACGAGGAACGTCTGTGGATGGAAGGTGTAGCGTATATGCGCCAATTCCAACTCACCGACACCGAGATCGAGATCAACCGCCTACTCGCTGAAGGCAAGAGCGTCCTCGCCGAGGGCGCACAAGGTACGATGCTCGACATCGACCATGGGACATACCCCTTCGTCAGTTCCTCCTCCACTACGACAGGTGGCGTCTGCACCGGCCTGGGTGTAGGACCGAACCGCATCGGCGAGGTCTTTGGCATCTTCAAGGCTTACAGCACCCGCGTCGGCTCTGGGCCGTTCCCCGTCGAACTATTCGACGAGACGGGCGACCGCCTGCGCGAGATTGGCCATGAGTACGGAGCTGTCACGGGACGCAACCGCCGCTGCGGATGGGTGGACCTCGTGGCCCTGCGCTATGCCATCATGATCAATGGCGTCACGCAACTCATCATGATGAAATCCGACGTCCTCGACGGCTTCCCCACCATCCGTGCCTGCGTAGCCTACGAGAAAGACGGAAAGACGACGGCCGACATGCCCTTCAACACCGAAGGTTGGACGGCAGTCTATCGCGACCTCCCCGGATGGCAGGAGGACCTCTCCACGATGACGTCCGAAGAGCAGTTCCCCAAGAACTTCCGTGATTACATCGACTTCCTTGAGACGGAGCTCCAAACGCCCATCACCATCCTCTCCGTAGGTCCCGACCGCGCTCAGACGATTATCCGCAAATCTCCTGTCAAGGACTAAATATCAATTTACGAAAGCGATGGCCTACGCATATAGACGTTAAGGCCTACACATATAGACGTTAAGGCTTGTACCATTGATGGTACAGGCCGACGCGTATATACGTAGAGAGCCTTGCCATCGTTTACGCTTTTCACATCCTCAGCCTATGGCCATTCTTAAAGCAGCCTTATTCGACCTCGACGGCGTCATCTTCGATACCGAACCTCAATATACGCTCTTCTGGGGCTCGCAGTTCGAGCGCTATTACCCCGACCGACCAGGACTCGAGCACGCCATCAAAGGGCAGACGCTCACCCAGATTTACGATGCTTATTTCTCTGGCGCACTCGAAGCGGAGCGACCTGTCATCACGCAGCGACTCAACGACTATGAGCGTCGCATGACTTTTCCGTATATTAAAGGTTTCCTCCAGCTCGCTCAGGACCTCCGCAGCAAGGGCATTCATACGGCAGTCGTGACCAGTTCCAACCAAGATAAGATGGCAAGCGTGTGCGAACAGCATCCAGAGTTCACCACCTTAATTGATGCCATCCTCACCAGCGAGGATTTCGCCTACTCCAAGCCTCACCCCGACTGCTACTTCCGCGCTATGGCTCGTTTTGGGGCCACACCCGCAGAAAGCATCGTCTTCGAGGACAGCATTAACGGCCTACGCTCTGGCCGCGACTCAGGCGCTTTCGTCGTAGCCCTCACGACCAGTCACTCAGCGGCTGACCTTCAGACGCTCTCCGACTACCAGATTCCCGACTTCGAAGGCATCACTGCCGACAAACTCAATGCCCTTCTGACTCATTAAGGTTTCTTCCTCCTTTCTCTCCTCCTTTCTCTCCTCCTTTTCCTCCTCCTTTCTCTCCTCCTTCTTTTCCTCCTCCTTTCCCTCTCTTTCCTATCCCAGCTTATCTTTAGGCGTATAGCTCATTTTGCAGGATAAAATAGAGAAGTTGGTATTCAATAGCTCAAATTGCAGGATGACTTTTTCCATGTTATAT
>CADCOX010000386.1 GCA_902803195.1 uncultured Bacteroidales bacterium | reverse complement strand
GGTGGTCTTGGAGTTGAGGTTGCCGCCGCTGTTGTAGATGGCCAGGTAGTTGCGGGTGTCGTCCTGGGCATAGTAGAACGACCACGAGCCGTCGTCATTCTTCTGAGCGGTGAAGGCATACTGGTCGTAGTGGGAATCGGAGACGCCGAGGAAGTAGAGGGCACCGTCCCAGCTGGTGCGGCTCATGTAGCCGTCGGGGCGGTTGGCATTGACCAACAGGTACTGGCCGCCATCCTCGGGAGCACCTGCAGGAGTGACAGGGGGCTCGATGGCCTGTGCCGTCATGGCGGGTCCTGCCAGAGCTAACATCAGCAGTGATTTAGAGAAGAAATTTTTCATAGATGTAGTGAATTGATGATAATAATGATTTGGGAATTATATTCGAAACGGAGTTGGCGTCGTCCTTGTCCTCAAGAGGTTGATTTTGACGTTGCAAAGTAACAAGAAAAATGTCGTTTGAGCGTAAAACAAATGAAGATAGAATTATAACAAATGTTGAAAGGACGTTATTGAACGTGAGTCCCGACGAGGTCAAGATGATGAGAGCCGTCGTCTACGTCACTGGAATAGGGCGTAGAGATGATGCGATGGTCTGTGCAGGGGGCAGGGGTGCTCACGGCTTCAGGATCTTGCGTCCTCCAGTGATATAGAGGCCGTGGTGGGGCTCGCTGATGAGCTGTCCTTGGAGGTTGTAGACTTTCGACTGCTGAGCGGGAGTTTGCGATGAGCCGATGGTCTTGATGGCGTCGGGGTTGACAGGCTTCTTGTCGCCGAGGCGGAAGAGGCGCACGCCGTGGCTGGGCACCTTAGTGGTGAGGGTGCCTGCTGCCGTGCCGAGGTCCTGGCGTGCCCAGATGTCGTGGACGGGGACGGCTTCGTCGGCTGCATAGCCCAGGCGCGTGAGGTCGAAGGTGTAGGCCTCGGTGGCGTCATCGGCGACGACGTAGACCAGGAACTCCATGGTCGTTCCCGAGGAGGACGTGTTGTCGGTGTCGCAGCTGGAGTCGTAGCCGCAGAGCGCGCGGAAGGTGGTGAAGGTGTGCCCCTTGGGGAGGTCGTAGACGAGCGTGCACTGGGCATTCATGCCGAGGCCCGAGGCGTAGGTCTGTCCGTCGATGCGCAAGGGCGTGTTCTCGACGCTGCGATCCACGTGCAGCGAGCCCCATTCCGAGGTGTAGCTGGTAGGCGTGAGGCTGGTGAGGGGTGTCTCGGCGCCGTCGGCATCGACGAGAATGGGATTGGCGAGGTCGGCTCGATCGTAGGCAAAGCCGTCGCCGTAGTTGCTGACGACGATGCGTAGCTGGCTGGCGCCCTTGATGTCGGCTGTGAGGGTGGCGCTCTTCTTGCCCTTGCGGGAGATGAGGCCTGAGCGAGCGGCGGCATCGTCTTGTTCGGCGGTGAGGGGGTTCTGGGCGAAGACCATGAATCGGATGCTGGTGGTGGCTCCGTTCTGTCCGATGCCCGAGTCGTCGGCAGCAGCCATGGCACGGAAACGTACGACGTCCATCTCGTCAGGAATCTGGAAGAAGAGTGCGGCGTTGGCGTCGGTGGAGAAGCCGCGGTCGTAGGTTGTGCCCATGACGCGCATCTTGCCGCCATTGTCGACGTTCTGGTTCTCGCGCACGCGATTAAAATAGGAAGCGGTGAAGTCGCGGGTCTTGTAGGTGCCAGTGAGCGGTACTTCGGTGCCGTCGCGAAGGACGAGCGTCGGGTTGATCCAGTCGCCGTGGTCGTAGTTGAAGTTGTCGCCGCCATCGTCCACGACCAGCACGAGCGTCTTCTCGCCCTCGGGCCAGGGGATGTCGACGTCGACCGCATGTCCGTCGGTGGTATAGGCTACGGTCTCGGAGCGGTAGAGTGCTTTGGCGCCCACGATCCAACGTGTGTTGTCGTGCTGGAAGAGCGCCAGGTAGCGATTGCCGGTGGCGGGGTCGAGGGAAGTCCAGGCGACGTGCCCGAGGTCCTCGTCGTTCATCACCTGGTGAGCGTTCTCGCCGTACTTGTGCATCTGGTGGTACTCCTCGTTGTTGAGGAGCGAGAGGGTGAAGTCGTCGTTGCGTGTCATCTCGCCACCGAAGAAGAGGGGTGAATGGCAGATGCCCCAGAGGGTCATCATCGTCAGTTGTTCGTCCTTGGTCAGGCGCGTCCACCGTCCCGCATCGGCCGCGGTGTAGCCGGCATCGGCGATGGTCATGGCAATCTGTCCGAGGGGCAGCATGTCGCAGTCGGCATAGTTGCCGGGTCGGGTGACGTTCTCCCATGCGTGGGCCTCGTTGAAGACGGCGTCGACAGCGCTCCAGGTGTCCCAGAGGTCGTCCATCATTCGCCACATGTTGGCGTTGGCAAGACATTCGTCGGCATACTGGTACTGGGTCTTTCCGGGGCTTAGTGAGAGCACGATGGGGCGTCCCGTCTGGTCGATGGCGCGGCGGATCATGTGAATCTCATCGGTGTAGAACGGGCGGGAGAGGTCGTCGACCTTGATGAAATCCACGCCCCACGAGGCGTAGAGGTCCATGATGCTGTTGTAGTAGAGCTGACCATATTCATTATCGCGCACGCGCAAGTTGTCCTTCAGCCAGGTGCAGGGCGAGGTGGTGCCGCTGTAGACTTGTGTCCAAGGGGTCTGTTCGCTGCCTTTGAGCTTGTAGTTGCTGCCGACGACCGCCTTTGGGACGCCGCGCATGATGTGGATGCCGAACTTCAGACCCATGGCGTGCAGGCGGTCGGCGAGTGCACGGAAGCCTTGGTTCTGTCCGTCGACCATGCACGAAGGGAAGCGGGTGGGGGAGGGCAGGTAGCGCCCGTATTCGTCGAGGACGTAGTCCTGGGTGCCGCGTTGGTTGTAGTTGCCTCCGCCGAGTGAGGGGTGGTTGCAGTACCAACGGATGTCGATGACGACGTACTGCCATCCATGTCGGACGAGGTCGTTGTCGACGAGGTATTGTGCGTTCTGCATTACCTCTTTCTCGGTGACGCTGGAGTAGTAGCAATCCCATGAGTTCCAACCCATTGGCGGTGTCATCGCCCACGAGCGGAACGTGGCGACGTCGTCGTCGGCAGCGGAAGCGATGGAAGACGAAAGCAGAAGCAACAGGAGGGCGCTGCTGCGGAGGAGGAAGTGTCGGAGGGTAGAATAGAGTTTTCTCATTTGTTGAATGAAGTTGGTAGATTTGTCAGTTAGTTAGTTTGTTTGTTTGCCTTGTTTGATGATAGAAAAAGGAAGGGGCAACACATTCGTTACCCCTCCAAGGCGACAGCGTCGAGCATCAAGGCGCAGTCGATGGTCGTGAAATGCTGAGCCAGCAGCGTGCGGGCATCCTCGCGGAAGGCCTCCGTCCAATGGGCGAAATGCTGCCGCTTGGCTGCGGGCGTGCGGTTGAAGGTCGTCTGCGACTCCCTGTAGGCGTTGATGGCTTCGGCCGTGAGTCCTTGCAGCCAGAGGGCATGACCGCGATTGAGGTGGTCCTCCCATGTGGCGCGATTGAGTTGGATGAGTTGGCCGTAGTAGTTGCAGGCACGCTCGTACTTGCCTTGATGGATAGAGCACCATGCGATGGCTCGGCGTGCCAGGTTGAGGTGGCGTCCCAGTAGCTCAAGGCGGAAGAAGTGCTGCACGGCATCGTCCCAACGGCTGAGCTGGATGAGGCATCGCCCTATCTCCTCGATGAGGTCGAGGGTCTCGGGTTCAGGGTTTTCTTCGTCGGACTCCTCGAATTGGTAATTCAGTTCGTCTTGCAGCAGCGGCAGGGCGTCGTGCCACTGTCCGAGCGCTTCGTAGCAGCGGGCCATGGAGAGCGAGACGGCTCGGGTGTCGTCCTCGAAAATGCGCACCTGTTGGTAGGCGCTGAGCGCGCGCTTCCACTGCTTGCATTGCATGAAGACATCGCCTTGCTCCTGCAGCAACCACAGGTTGACGCCGAAGGCCTCCACGGCAGCGTCGATGAGGGCTAATGCTTGTTGGCTGTCGCCTAAGACATGGCAGATGTCGATGCTCGCCTCGAGGTCGGACGACGAGGTGAAGAGGCCCTTGAAGATGGGCAGCGTGGGGAGTTCGTGCCGATAAGCGGGATTGAAGGGGAGGTAGGCGTGCTCCTTCTTGGTGTCGTAGAAATAACGATGCAGGCATTGGCAATACGACGTGAAGGGATTGAGGCTGACAATCTGCGGCGTCTCGGGGGAGAAGTCCGTGTATGGGCTTTCCATCTCTTCGAGAGCCTCGTGCAGCTTCGCCCTAAAGCCATTGTTGGCTCGTGAGCGAACGGCCGTCATCATGCTGGCATAGGAGTAGCAGTCGCTGTCGCAGAAGCGGTTGGCGTTCATGATGGCGAGCGTCATGAGGTCGGTGTTGCCGTTGGAGAGGGTGATGCCAGGCTTGATGTCGGGCACCAAGCGGCTGAAGGGATAGAACCAGTGGGCGGGCGTGCGGAAGAAGGGGAATCCCTTCAAGAAGCTGAAGCTGGGCTTGTTGATGTCGAGGTCGGACTGTCGCATCCGGTCGACTTTTTTTGCATGTTCGGCCAGCTGGTCTAAGAGGTGCCCATCCTTGAACGCATCAATATTGATCTGCTTGATGTCAATATGGAAGCCATCCTTCTCGTTCCCGTTATCGGTCTTCAAGTTCGAGGCGTCGCTTTGCTCCGGGAGATGGTTATCGTTAACGTTCCCGTTCCCGTTATCGTTCCCGTTCCCGTCTTCGTTATCCGCAAGATGGGGTTGTACTTTCTCAAAGGTATCGCGAATGATGTGCATGATGTCGTCCACGCGATGCTCGACGCTGTCGACGAGCGACTGGCACGTGAAGGCGTGGAGGAGCGTCTCCATGTGACTTTGCACAAAATCCCGCTGGAAGAATGCGCGAATCAGTTGTGTGTCCTGTGGGAAGAGCTCGAGGACGGAGGAATAGCGCTGGCAGATGACTGCCAGGGCTACGGCCACGCGTGCCTGCAAGTCGTTGCTTTCGCGCTCTGAGTCGCCTTCTTGCGGCGTGCCGAGGGCAATGAGCAGTTCCACCTTGCTGGGCAGGAAACACTCCAAGAGGCTGAGCAGGAGGGCACCAATGAGGGTGCGACGGACGAAACAGTCAGCGCTGAGAAGGGTCCTGCGAAGGGTCATGCCGTAGACGAGCGAGTCGGGCTGATGGCACCAAAGGAAGTTGAAGGCGGCGTCAAGTTGCTGGTAATAAACAGGTTCTCCCTCGTTGAGGCCGTTGAGATTCTCGAGATGAAGGACGATGTCGTCGTCGGTGATGGTAGCGAACAGGCCAGCCGTCTTGGCGTAGGTCGACGCCTCGGGATGGGCGCATGCCCAGCGGTGGCGGGCGGTCTGAAGCAGTTGGAACGCCTGCTGGAAGAGCGCTTCCGACTTGGACAATAGCGCTTCGTGCGCATCGGGCGTCAGGATGAAATTCAGGACGGCGCCGTAGTTGTTGCGGAGCTTCTTGATTTCGTCCGTCAGAGGGTTGTCGCCGAGCGCAGGCAGGTCCTTCACGATGGCTTCGGTGAGTGACAGCGCATCGAAGAATCGCCGTTCGGCAAAGGCCTCTTCGGCTTCGGAACAAATC
>CADCOX010000385.1 GCA_902803195.1 uncultured Bacteroidales bacterium | reverse complement strand
GTCGCGTCAGCAATGCTGCCACCAAGGGCATCTACATCGTAGGTGGTCGCAAGGTCGTTCGCTAATCCACAAGTATCTCATCTGGTAGCCTCCGCTAACGAGGCTTACCCATAACTAACAATGTACGCGCTCGCACAAACGGGCGCGTACATTGTTTCATGCTATCGTTATGGACTCAGCGACCAGTCGCTTAGGCTTTAGCGAATATACGCGTGCGTCGATGCGACTGTTCGTTGGCGTCGATGCGACCATTCGTTGGCATAGATACGACCATTCGTTAGCATCGATGCGAATATACGCAAGAGGTGGACCACCTTGGTGATCCACCTCTTGCGTATACACGTAAAAACGCCATCGAATAATGGGATATGCAGAAGTGACGATTTGCATCGACCTTCGCGAATAGACACGAAGGGCTGAGCGCTTAGGTACATCGCCTACTGCAACAGTACGCCAATCGCCCTGTTACGAGCCGTTAGAGCTGCTGCATATCGTTGAGGTGCTTGTAGTAGCCTCCGAGTTGGATGAGTTCGTCGTGCGTGCCTTGTTCTACGATGCGGCCCTCGTGGAGCACACAGATGAGGTCGGCATGGCGGATGGTAGAGAGGCGGTGGGCGATGGCTATCGTCGTGCGGTTCTGCATCAGCCGTTCCAAGGCCTCTTGCACGAGACGTTCGCTTTCAGTGTCAAGGGCACTGGTGGCTTCGTCAAGGATGAGGATTGGCGGATTCTTCAGGATGGCACGTGCGATGCTGATGCGCTGACGCTGACCTCCGCTGAGACGGCAACCACGATCGCCGACATACGTGTCGTAACCATGTTCCGAGGCTAGGATGAATTCGTGGGCATTGGCTATCTTTGCCGCCTCAACCACTTGTTCCATCGTGGCATTCTCGACGCCGAAAGCGATATTATTGAAGAACGTGTCGTTGAAGAGGATAGCCTCCTGATTGACGTTGCCGATGAGCGTGCGGAGGTCGTGGATGCGGAACTTGCGAATGTCTGTTCCGTCTATGGTGATACAACCGCCAGTGACATCGTGGTAGCGCGGCAGCAAGTCTACAAGCGTCGACTTGCCCGAACCCGACTGCCCGACGATGGCGATGGTCTTGCCTTTCGGCACGTCGAGGTCTACTCCATGTATCACCTCGAGCGGATTGTTGGCATACTGGAAATGGACATCCTCGAAGCGAATGCCTTTGTCGAGACCCGTGATGGTTACGGGATTAGCGGGCTCCTTGATGGGATTCTCGGTATTCAAGATCTTGTCGATGCGCTCCATCGAGGCAAGGCCTTTGGGAATCTGGTAGCTGGTCTTGGACAAGTCCTTCAGCGGATTGATGACGCTGTAAAGAATCACCATATAGAAGATGAACGTAGGCGCATCGATGGGCGAGTGCTCGCTGAAGATGAGCGTACCGCCGAACCATAGCACGATGACGATGATGCACGTTCCCAAGAACTCGCTTACGGGGTGGGCAGAGGCTTGACGGATGGCCACGCGATTGGAGGCATCGCGGTACTCATTGTTGACACGATTGAAGCGCGTCAGCATCTTGTCCTCGGCGATGAAAGCCTTGATGATGCGCAGACCGCCGAGCATCTCATCGAGCTGCGACATCGTCTCGCTCCACTTCGACTGTGCAAAGAGGCTCTTCGCCTTCAGCTTACGACCTATGGCGCCCATGACCCAAATCAGTCCAGGGATAACGAGCATGGTGAACAGCGTAAGCTGCCACGACACGAACACAAGCGTGAAGAAGTAGAACAGAATGAGTATCGGATCCTTGATGAGCATATTCAACGACGAGGTGATGCTCGTCTCCACCTCTGCGACATCGCCACTCATGCGGGCTATGATGTCGCCGCGCCGCTCGTCGTTGACAAAAGCCAGAGGCAGATGCAGAACCTTGTCGAACACCATGACTCGGATGTCGCGGACGATACCCGTACGCAACGGCACCATCACAGCCGAGGCTGCAAAGTAGCAGGCGGTCTTGAAGAACGTGGTGATACAAAGAAAGAGGCCGATGATGAGCAACGTCGTTTTGTGTCCATAGTTGCCGATGAGCACGGAGGTAAAATAGTAGAGATTGTTGATGGCGATGTCCTTGATGCCGTCCAAGTGCCAGGGCTGATACTCGTAGGCGCTGGTGTCCATCCCGAAGAGCATGTGTAGCATGGGCATAACGCTCATGAACGAGAACACGTTGAGCACAGCCGACAGCAGATTGGCCACGACAGCGCCAATCATGTAGCCCTTGTAAGGTTTCGCAAAGCGCCCGAGGAGAGAGAAGAAAGAAGAGAAGGAACTGCCGCCAGTAGAGCTGCTCCCCTGTCCTTGCAGAGGAGTGGATGCCGTTGGCTGTTGCGTATTGTTCTTTGTATGCTTGCTCATTATCTTTTAATTATCAGTCCTTGTAAGGGTGTTCCCCTCTCCGATGCTCTATTCTTGATATCGGAATGAAGGAAGACAGAGGTGTCCTACTATTTTCTGCCGAAGTCGGCAGGAATCTCGCCCCATTTCTCCGTATCCCATTTGATGAGCGGGAAGGGCGTTCCATTCTGCCTCAGCCAAGCCTCGGCTCGAGCCACGAGGGCAAGCAGCGGCTGGTTCTCAGGCGTCGGCGCCAGCGTCGTCTTAGCCTTACGCTTTGTCACCCAAATGATGGCTGTTCGGGAATCGCTGTAGACGGGCATCGAAAGGCCTTTCTGCTTCAGCAGAGCCATCGCATGCACAATAGCCAGAAACTCGCCAATATTATTGGTTCCATGGACCGGGCCGTAGTGGAACACCTCCTGACCGGTCTTCAGATAGATGCCTCGGTACTCCATCGGCCCTGGATTGCCACTGCAGGCAGCATCGACGGCAATAGCTTCAGCTGGAACTTCCATAGGTAGTGGCAGCACCGTGTCATGGCGGTAGTCGGGAGGATTGAACATGTTGAATCGTTGAAAATAACTTGAAGGAAATTGGATATTGCTTGAGCGGAAATATTGAAATGCCGAAAAGATTGAAACGTTTGTCGTTGGTTCCTTTCAGCGTTTCAATATTTCAACTTTTCAACTTTTACATCCTCTCCGGCACCTCAATGCCAAGCAGGCCCATGCCGGTCTTGATAACCTTCGCCACGGCTTCGCAGAGGGCAAGGCGGAC
>CADCOX010000384.1 GCA_902803195.1 uncultured Bacteroidales bacterium | reverse complement strand
TACCCCCGACAACTATTGTGTAACGATTCCGCTGATTACAACATGAGAATTCTGATTATCGAAGACGAGCAGAATAGTGCCAACCTCCTACGCCGCATGCTGGGCAGCGAGCATGAGGTGGTGGGCGTATGTGCCAGTAATGCCGAGGTCAAAGCGTTCTTCGCCGGCGCAGCGCAGTCCGAGGTGGACTTAATCCTCTCAGACATACAACTGGGCGACGGCCTGAGTTTCGAGTCGTTGTGCACGGTTCCGAGAGACATTCCCCTCGTGTTCACCACCGCCTACGACCATTATGCTGTGCAGGCCTTCCGTTTCAACAGCATCGATTATCTGCTCAAGCCCATCGACCGAACCGAATTACAGGCTGCGCTGACGAAGGTGGGCGAAGTGCGCCGCTCGTACTCGACGACCGAGGCCATCGCTCGGCTTTTGGACTCCGTGAACGGCCAGCGCATCCATTATCGCGAGCGGTTTCTCATCCCGCATCGGGCTGACGAGTATTTGCTAGTGCCCGTAGCAGACGTCAGCCATCTCACCATCCGCGACGGCGTCGTCCGCCTCTGCACTCTGCAGGGCGCGACCCATGCTTTGAGCATGACCCTCGAGGAGGCGGAGCACGAGCTTGACCCTCAGCGATTCATGCGCGTCAACCGCCAGTTCATCGTGAATGCCTCTGCCGTCGCCAAGCTTTCCACCCATTTCTTGGGCAAGATGCGCATTCATGTGTCTGCCTTCCCCAACACTGAGATTATCGTAGGCAAGGATAAGGTAGCAGCCGTCAAGCGCTGGTTGGATTCCTAAGGCTATTTCAGTTCCGCTCGGACGGCGGTCACCATGTCTTTGTGGTTCTCGTCGGGTTGGGTGAGTTGAGATGTCAGCTCAATCGTACCTGCTTTGTCCGTTGTCGAGAACGACCCCGTGTAAATGATCGTACTGGCATTGAAAAGCGTGGCTTCGACGCGCACCCTGTACGTTCCTTTCCTCACTGTTTTGCCAGTTTGGTCCTTGAAGTCCCATGTGAACGTCTGCCTTCCGCTTGCCTGCGGAGTGGCCCCCGTGACGGCATCCAACTGTTGGTCGGTCAGTTCGTTAGCTTTGGCGGTCTTGACCCATGTCGGCACGCAAGCAGGGCGTTTGACGTAGCCGCGCATGGGCTGTTCGTTGCCACGCGTCCTGCCTTTGGTCGTGAACGAAGTGACGAAGAGCGTCTTGATGACTTCGCCCTTCTCATTCTCTATCCAGACCGCATATTGGTTCGACCCAGGGCCGTTCTGTCTTTGGTAGTCGAACGAAACCTCGAGCGACTTGGCCTTAGCGGCCCTTTTGTTTAATGCATAGGCTGGGACAACCAGCAGTGCGATGGTGATGATAGCTGCAAAAATCTTTCTCATACGATGTCCGTTTTTTTTATGTGTTCACAATCGTCCCTCACCTTCGAGAGCGTTCAAGCGATTTTTTAATCGATTGTATTCCCATTCGCTTTCGATAGTGATTTTCGGCACAAAAATACAAATTATTTGGGAATGACTGCTAAATCGGGCGAAAATCTTTTCCGTTTCGGCAAATTCTTATGATTCAAAGCCTTCTGAATGTCATCTGAAAGCTTGAAGCGCTTCGTCTGCAGGCCTTCAGAAATGGTTTGGTACTGATGAGCTTTTTTCTTGGTACTGATGAACTTTTGCGTTTAATCGCTAAGCCCGTCACGTATAGTACGCAAAGGGCTACGCGTATAGTACGCAAAGGGCTGAGCGTATAGTACGCAAAGGGCTACGCGTATATACGTAAAGGGCTACGCGTATAGTACGTGAAGGGCTACGCGTATAATACGCAAAGGGCTACGCGTATATACGTAAAGGGCTACGTGTATATACGTGTAGGGTTGAGCGTATATACGTGTGAGCCTAAAACAAACCCCATCGGCAGGAGACGTGCAGCCGACGGGGATTGTAAAGGGCGATGAGATGAGGTTGGGCGTGCTATTGCCGAAGCTCGTCGACCCATTCAGAGAGGTCCTCGAAAGTGATGTCATTGAGGAGTTCGCCATCGAGGATGGTGAGTTCGGGGTAGGAGGCTCTGAGTGCGTCTGTAGCAGGCTCGATGGGCGAACCGCCTGAAGTGGCGAAAGGAATGACGACCTTTCCCTTGAGGTTGGCAGCCTCGATGAAGGTGTTGACGATTCGCGGTGCTACAGCCCACCAGATGGGAAATCCGATGAAGAGGGTGTCGTAGGCAGCCACGTCAATCGGCAGTTGGGCAGGGTCGAGGGCAGGACGTGCACTGGCATCGCGCATCTCGACGCTGGAGCGTGAGAGGCTGTCGCGCCAGTTAAGGTCGGCATCGGTATAGGGGGCTTCGGGTTGAATCTCATAGAGTTCGGCATTTGCAGCCTGTGCGAGGAGTTGAGCTACGGCCATGGTGGTACCTGTGGCGGAGTAGCAAGCTACGAGGGTGCGGGGGTGTTCGCTTTCAGCGGCATTCTTGTTGGAAGGATTGCAGCTGGCGAAGGTCATGGCGAGGGCTGCTAATGCGAGGGTGAGGAAGGGAGATTTCATAGTGGAAGATGGATAATGGACAATGGATAAAGGATAATGGACAATGGATAATGGGAAATGGATAATGAAAAATGGATAATGGGGACGCCTCTGCCTCGGTGAGGGGGAGGAGCGTTAGAGTTCTTCGGGCAGGAGCTCGACGACATGTCCCTTACGGGTGACGACGAGGGTGGTATGAAACAGGCGTGAGCGCTCAACGAGTCGTTGTTGTGCGAGTAGTATGCCTTGGTCGATGCGCAGCTGCATGTCAGCTATCTCTCTGTCAGTCATGGTCTTCAGGTGTTTGATTATAATGCGTGTAGAAGTAGTCGTAGCGCTCCTTGTCAATGATGTTGATGCGCTGGTCGCGCCATCCGAAGGCAATTTTCTCACCGGGGATGTTGGAGTTGTCGTAGAGCGTCCAGTAGTCACAAATGGGCGTGTAGAGCTGGAAGAAGTTCTGCAGCCCGGCGTCGTAACGGCGCAGGATGACATCGGTCGGGATGTTGTGCCCTCCCTGGCTGACGCGCTTGGCTACTCGTGCGATGGCTTGCTCGGGCGATGAGAGCGAGAAGAAGAGGAGGGTGACGAAGTATCCACGGCGCTGAGCACGCTGGATGAGCTTGACGTAGGAGCGGGTGGCGAGGGTGGTCTCAAAGGCGAAGGTCTCGCCTTCCTTGAGGAGGTGGATGATTCGGTCTATCATGAGTCGTCCTGCCTGGATGGCCACACCTTCGGGGTTGAAGGGCGACAGTCCCTTGGCGATCTCGTCGGCGTTGACGAACTCGCGGCAGTTGAGCATCTCGGGCAGGACGGTGAAGGAGGCTGTCGTCTTGCCCGCGCCGTTGCATCCGGCGATGATGTAGAGGTGAAGTTTATCGGTCTCTGCCATGGCTGTTAAGGGGTTTGTGGGTACAAAGATAAGATTTTTGTCAATTGGGTGTTGAGTTATGGCCCTTTTCTTGGAGTTTTTTAACAGTTGGAGAGGAGGAGGGAAGCGAACTCCGCGACGAAATCGTGGGGCACTACGGCCGATGGGAGAGGAAAAGGGGCGGGAGAAAGAGACGGCGGGGAAATGGAAGGGCGCCGAGAGTGGGGGAGGAACCCCGCGATAATCGCGGGGCACCGAGATAAGGGAGGGATGGTATTATCGGTCGCCTTTGGAGAGGAGATCGGGACGAAGGCGGCGGGTGCGCTCAAGGGACTGTTGGAGTTCCCATTCCTTGATCTTGGCTTCGTGGCCTGAGAGGAGGATGTCAGGGACACGCCAGCCGCGGTAGTCGGCGGGACGAGTGTAGACGGGGGCGGCGAGGAGGTTGTCCTGGAAGGAGTCGGAGAGGGCGCTCTGCTCGTCGCCGATGACGCCGGGAATGACGCGCACTATGGCGTCGGCCATGACGGCAGCAGGGAGCTCTCCCCCCGTGAGGACGTAGTCGCCGATGGAGACTTCCTTGGTGATAAGGTGCTCGCGTATGCGATAGTCGATGCCTTTGTAGTGGCCGCAGAGGATGATGATGTTCTCGGCAAGCGAGAGTTCGTTGGCCATGGGTTGTGAGAACTGTTCGCCATCGGGCGTGGTGAAGATGACCTCGTCGTAGTGGCGCTCAGCTTTGAGGGCGCTGATGCAGCGGTCGATGGGTTCGCATTGCATGACCATTCCTGCAAAACCGCCGAAGGGGTAGTCGTCGATGCGGCGGTCCTTGCGGACGGCGTAGTCGCGCAAGTTGTGGAGGTGAATCTCGACGAGGCCTTTCTTCTGAGCGCGTCCGATGATGCTCTCTTGAAGGAAGCCCTCGATGAGTTGGGGGATGACGGTGATGATGTCGATGCGCATGGTTCTGAGGTAGTTGAGTGTTGATTACCACTGGTTGGAGATCATGTCGAGCATGTCCTTAGCCGTGAGCTTGTAGTTCTGGTCGGCCCCCTCGAGGATGCTGTCGGAGAGCGCTCGCTTGGTGGCATGGAGGCGCGTGATTTTCTCCTCGATGGTGTGGTGACTGATAAGGTGGTAGACGGTGACGGCCTGCGTCTGTCCGATGCGGTAGGCGCGGTCGGTGGCCTGTTGCTCGATGGCAGGATTCCACCAGGGGTCGAGGTGGATGACATAGTTGGCTGCCGTGAGGTTAAGTCCTACGCCTCCCGCCTTGAGGCTGATGAGGAAGATGGGACTCTTTCCCTTCTGGAAGTCGGCCACGATCTGCTCGCGCTGACGTAGGGTGACGCTTCCGTCGAGGTAGAGGAAAGGCAGATGGGCCTCCTTGAGTGCACGAGCGATAATCTGCAGGAATGACGTGAATTGGCTGAATACGAGCACGCTGTTTCCACCTTCCACGATGGTTTGTGTGAGTTCCATGAAGGCGTTGACCTTGCTGGAACCGTCTATCCACGAGGGGTCGGTGAGTTCGGGCGTGCACGCCGTCCGACGCAGGCGAGTGAGTTCTGCTAGCGCATTGATGGTGAGTTGGTCGCCCTCCTCCTTGAAGCGCTGCTCGGCTTCGCGACGGATGACCTCGTAGAACGCCATCTCGTCCTCGGTGAGCTCGACGTCGATGGTGATCTCGGTCTTGTCGGGCAGTTCCTTGGCCACGGCTTGCTTGGTGCGACGGAGCATGAAGGGAGCTACGAGCGCTTGCAGTTGCTGCTGTCGCTCTGTGTCTTGAAGCGTCTCGATAGGCTGGATGTACTTGAGGTGGAACTGCTCGTAGGTGCCGAGCAATCCGGGGTTGATGAACTGGAAGAGGTTCCAAAGTTCGCCGAGGTGGTTCTGCACGGGCGTACCGGTGAGGATGATGCGATAGTGGGCCTCGAGTCGCATGCAGGCTTGGCTGGTCTTGGTGCCGCGGTTCTTGATATTGTGCGCTTCGTCAAGGCAGACGGTGGTCCACTGCTTGGCGCTGGTGATTTCCTGAATCGGCCACATAAGTCCGTAGGTGGCGATGAGCACGTCGCCTGCTCCCGCCTGGTCGATGAGGCTTTGGCGGTTGTAGTACTCGCTGATGAGCTGCACGTTGAGCGACGGCGCGAAGCGCTGGAGTTCGTTGCGCCAGTTGGGGACGACGCTGGCGGGCGCCACGACGAGGGCCGGCCCTTCGCTGGCGTGGGCGAGCAGGAAGGCTATCGTCTGTATGGTCTTACCCAGGCCCATATCGTCGGCCAGACAGGCACCGGCTCCCCATGCCGAGAGTCGCATGAGCCACTCGTAACCCTCGACCTGATACGGACGCAGGGTGGCTTGGAGGGTGTCGGGGATGACGGGTTGCATCTCCTCGGCACGTTGGATGCGGTCCTTGAACTGGAAGAATTCCTCATCATGACGGATGTCGATCTCGCCGTTGACGAGTTCGGCCAGAAGCCCCGTCTGAAGCGTCGAAATGGCGGGATGGTTGTTCTCGATGGTGCTGAGGCCCTCGAGGGCGTCGAGTTGCTTGCGGAGTTTCGCGCTGAGCCATAGATAATCGCCGTTCTGCAGTTGGACGTAGCCTCCATGGCTATTGCCGAGTGCCTGTAGCAGCTCTTGAGCGCTGAGGACTGCATTGTCGCTGATGCGGACGTCTCCCTCGATTTCGAACCATCGGCCGCGTTGTGTGAGTGCGAGACTCCAATCGCCTTTCTGCGGAGCGTGCATGCGCAGCCGTTCACCCTCCGGCCATTCGACGGCACAGATGTCGGTGTGACTGCTGACGAAGGCAAGAATGTCGAGCACCTGAGGTGTCGTCAAGTGTGCGCTGAGGTTGTGTGTGAGCTCGATGTCGTGCTCTTGGCAATAGGTGAGCAAGTGGCTGAGGTTGCGCGCCTCGCTCTCCAAATCGCGCTCGATGCGAACGCGCCTCGAGGTCTCGTTTTGGTCGATGATGACATGGTCGCCTTGAGCGGGCGGGAGGGCAATCTTGCCGCCGAGCAGCGGACGTACAAGGATATAAGCATCGAAGAGCGTCTGTGCCGACGGGTCGGGCGTGAGGCGAATGATGATGGTCGACTGCGGCTCGGTGCTCTCCTCCATCTGCTCCTCTTGGATGAGGTCGCTGTGAATGTCGGTGGTGTTCACGATGAGCGGCAGCAGTCGCGTGAGCTTCTCCTCGGCTTCGGCCGGGTAGTCGGTGACGGAGAGGAGGTCTTGCAGGACGGAGCGCTCGCGGTCGGACATCGGATAGTAGATGTAGTGCATGGAGTCGTCGCGATGGTAGACGCTCGTCTGTGAGATCATGTCCTGGAACGTGACGTTGGATTGTAGGTGGAAGCCTCCCTCGGGCTTACGCTCCAAGATGACATAGGGCTTCTGCTCGTCGATGACGACGCGGCGGTAGGGCGTTTGCTCGCCCGTGTAGACGCGGTCAGAGCCTACGAGATGAGGGATGATGACACCAGCTGTGAGTCGCGAAGCCCCGAGGAAGCGCACGTCGGCCACGATGGCTTGGTCCGTGCGATCCATGAAAGGCTCGATGCCTCCGATGAAGCGGTTCCAAGGGAGCTGCTTGCCACTGCCCCAGCGCCCGTCGCGCAGGCGGTTCTGCTCGCGCAGCTCCACGCTCTCGCCATCGGGCAGGATGATGTACATGACGCGGTGCTCGCCCTCGTCGGCGATATCAGAGCGTTGGCTCTCGGTGGCGATGAGACGGTCGAGCATCACTTCCCACGGTTCCTTCGCTTTGGCCAAGGCCGAGACGGGATGCTTGCCGAAGTTACTCGTGAGCTGCTTCTTCTCGAATTTGCCGAGAGTGATGTATCGAGCGCCTTCGTGACGAAGGAAGGCCGAATTGGGGTGAAAGGTCTCTGGCGTGAGCTGCATGCCTGTGAGGTTGGCTGCCAGCAAGAGGGACATTTGCTGCTGGAGAACGAACTCGCGGTCGGCCACGCGCTGAGGGTTGATGAGGTCGGAGAGCATGTCCATGTCGACACGCTGCAGGGGGCTGGCCAGCGTGTCGGCCAGAAGTGCAGCGGCGCCTACGCGGTGGAGGTTCGTCTCACGCGCGTGTTCCACAAAAGCTTTCAGGCGTGCTCGCGCGTCATTCTGCTTAGCTGTCCAAATGGCGATTACCCAATAGAAGGCAGCAACGCCATCGGTGAGGAAAGGTTCGGGCTCCTTGCTCTTACCCGCCTGAGCGTTGAGGGCTTCAGCAAACACCTTCAGCGCGAGCTCGCTCTTGCCCTGTGCCATGGCGTGAATGCCCTTGAGCAGGAAGTCGGGATAGGTCATCCGGATGCTGGTCGGCGGTGTATACACTCCCTTGCAGATGAACATGTAGTAGTTGACGAGTGCCTTCATGCGACGGATGTCAGGGTCGGTGGCATCGAACTTGCGCATGCTGAGCTGTCGAGGCAACGTGTCCTCGGGGTCGTTGAAATCCTCGCGTATCCACTTGTAAATGACGGCGCTAATGAACGAGGGAAAGTCGACGTCACGAATCATGGGCATGAGGGGCTCGAAGCGACGGTCGTCAGAGAGTCCTACGAGGTAAGGGGGCATGTCGGCCGTGAGCACCATGGGCTGCGGTCGCTTGCCGGTGTGCAGGCGGCGGATGGCTTTTTGGAGCGTATCGAAGTTAGCGTAGCGCGTGAGAGGCCATTCGTCGAACTCTTCGAGCCACTCGGGGTGCTGCTCGAGCGCGAAGATGAGAATGTCGCCATAGGAGCGCGGACGCACCATGGTCTGTTGCGGAGCAAAGTGTGTGGCGGGTATATGAATGACAAAGCCTTCGCGAATAAGTTCCTCGGTCAGCAAGGGTAGTTCGCCCATCATGCAGGCGCCGTGTACGCTGAGCTGCAGCGCATCATCCTCTTTAAGGTCTTGTCCAACGTATGCGTAGAGGCACGCCAGCTTTTGTGCGGCGGGCTTGAGTGTTTGCAGGTGTTGTCTGTAGAGTTCCATGATGAACGGATTAATGATAGGTGTTTTCTGGATGCGGCTGCAAAGGTATACAAAAAAAGGGAAGTATGCAAGCCCTTTTACCTCATTTTTTCCGAAGAAATGCGATTGTGTCGGATTTTGTGCTTATCTTTGTGCCCGAAAAGCTCATTCTGTCCAATAAAAGCTACTATATACCCATGTTAACAGACCAAGAACGCATCCTCAGCCTGCGTGCAGAGCTGCATCGCCACAATCACAACTACTACGTGCTCAGCCAACCTACCATCAGCGATCAGGAGTTCGACGCCCTGATGCGTGAGCTGCAGGATTTGGAGGCGCGCCACCCCGAGCTCTTCGACCCCAACTCGCCTACGCAACGCGTGGGGAGCGACCTCTCGCAAGAATTCACGCAGGTGGAGCACCGCCGTCCCATGCTCTCGCTGGCCAACACCTACAACAAGGAGGAGGTGCGCGAGTTCTACGACCGTGTGCGCGAAGGACTTGGCGGCGAAGCATTTGAGATCTGTTGTGAATTGAAGTTCGACGGACTGAGCATCTCGCTCCACTATGAGGATGGTCAATTAGTGCGCGCTGTGACGCGCGGCGATGGCGTGCGCGGTGATGATGTGACGGCCAATATCCGCACCATCCGTTCCATTCCGTTGCAGTTGGAGGGAGCTGGGGTGAAAACGAAAACGGGAATGAAAACAGGAATGAGAACGACTGATGGGCAAGGTGACTTGTTCGGCAGCGATGGACAGGGCGATTTATTCGGCGGCAATGATAATCAAGGCGACTCGTTCGGCAGCAGTAATGGCCAAGGCAACTTGCCCAGCGGTGAGCAGAAAGCATCATGGCCAAGCGAGTTCGAGATTCGTGGTGAGGTGCTGATGCCCTGGGAATCGTTTGAAGCCCTCAACCGAGAGCGTGAGGCGGCCGAGGAACCACTCTTTGCCAACCCTCGAAATGCCGCCAGCGGAACGCTCAAGAGCAAACAGACGGCAGTCGTAGCCAAGCGGCGATTGGATGCCTACCTCTATTACTTATTGGGCGACAACTTGCCCTCCGACGGTCACTATGAGAACCTTGAGGCCGCACGCTCGTGGGGCTTTAAGGTAAGCGAGCACATGCGCAAAGCACGCACCCTCGATGAGATCTATGCTTTCATCGACTATTGGGATATCGAGCGCAAAAACCTTCCCGTAGCCACGGATGGTGTCGTGCTTAAGGTGAACAGTCAGCGTCAGCAACAGGCGTTGGGCATGACGGCGAAGAGTCCGCGCTGGGCCATAGCCTACAAGTTCCAGGCCGAGCAGGCATCGACGGTGCTGCGTGAGGTGACTTTCCAGGTGGGGCGCACAGGAGCCGTCACGCCCGTGGCCAATATGGACCCCGTGCAACTGTCGGGCACCGTGGTGCGGCGCGCTACGCTCCACAACGCCGATTTTGTAGCGCAACTGGATTTGCACATAGGCGACCACGTGCTGGTGGAGAAGGGTGGCGAGATTATCCCGAAAATAGTGTCTGTCGACGAGGCTTACATCACCGCCGACCGTGGACCGCGCGTCGAGTTTATTACTCATTGTCCCGAGTGCGGCGCCGAACTGGTGCGCTACGAAGGCGAAGCGGCCTGGTACTGCCCTAACGACACAGTATGCCCGCCACAAATCAAGGGGCGCATAGAGCATTTTGTGAGCCGTCGTGCCATGAACAT
>CADCOX010000383.1 GCA_902803195.1 uncultured Bacteroidales bacterium | reverse complement strand
GGTAAAGGTAGGTGATATCATTGATGTCCGCAAGCCTCCCATCACCTACTCGTTTCGCATCCTGCAGGCCATAGAGCACCGCGTAGGAGCCAAACTCATTCCCCAAATCCTCGAGAACGTTACTACGCCTGAGCAGTACGAACTCTTGGAGATGAATCGCATCAGTGGCTTCGTGGATCGCGCTCGCGGCACAGGTCGCCCCACGAAGAAGGAGCGACGTGCCCTCGACGACTTCGACGCACAGGCCGCCGACATGCCCATCTTCATCGGAGATTTCGACTTTGACCTCGGCGATGAGGAGGAAGAAGAGTAGTAAGACGCTACATGTGAGTGTTTTTTTGAAAAGGAATAAGCTATGATTAATATGTGTATGATGAAACCTAAATTGCTGACCCTGATGCTCCTGTGTCATCTCTGCGTGTCGGCACAGGTGAAGCCTTACGGGCCGCTACCTAATGAGAATCAACTGCGTTGGCAGGAGATGGAGATGTATGCATTCATCCACTATTCGCTGAACACCTATACCGATCAGGAGTGGGGCTTCGGTAATGAAGACTTGAACCTTTTCAATCCTTCAGACCTTGATTGTCGTCAGTGGGCACGCGTGTGCAAGCAGGCAGGTATGAAAGGGATTATTTTCACGGCTAAACATCATTGCGGTTTTTGTATGTGGCCGAGTGCTTATACCGAGTATTCGGTAAAAAACACTCCATGGAAGAATGGCAGAGGTGATGTGGTACGCGAGTTGGCTGACGCTTGTCGGGAAGAAGGACTGGAGTTTGCGGTTTACCTTTCGCCTTGGGATAGAAATCACCCTGAGTATGGTCGACCGGAATACGTCACCTACTTCCGCAACCAGCTTCGCGAACTGCTGACCCAGTATGGCGAGATCTTTGAGGTTTGGTTTGACGGAGCCAATGGCGGCGACGGCTGGTATGGCGGCGCTAATGAAGTACGCAAGATTGACAGAACGACGTATTACCAGTGGCCTGAGACTTACAAGATGATCCGCGAGTTGCAACCCCGTTGCCTAATCTGGAACGATGGGAGTGATCGTGGTGATTTGCGTTGGGTTGGTACCGAGGCTGGCAGTGTCGGCGAGACCAATTGGAGTCTGTTGAATCACGGAGGCGAGGTTACGTGGCCTATGTTGCATTATGGATTGGAGGATGGTGATTCTTGGGTGCCAGGCGAGACGAATACGAGTATTCGTCCGGGATGGTTCTATCATGAGACGGAGAACGAGCACGTGAAGAGTTTGTCGAAATTGATGGAGACTTATTATAAATCGGTAGGACGCAACTCTTGTCTGCTGCTTAACTTCCCCATTGCCCCCAATGGACGTATCCATCCCAACGACAGTCTCCGTGGCATCGCGTTTAAGAAGATGATCGACGCGGTGTTTAAGAAAGACCTCACCAAGAAAGCGAAGATACAATCTCAAGGGAACGTGACCCTCATCGAGTTTAAAAGACCAACGTCTTTCAATCGCTTTGTCGCAGAAGAGGACATCCGTTATGGTCAGCGAGTGAAGAAGTTCACGCTGGAAGCCTTTGTCGATGGTGTGTGGCAGCCGCTGAAAGATGAATTGGCTGAGAATGGCGATGGACTGACTACCATCGGTCATTGTCGCATCATCTGCTTCCCCACGGTGAAGGCCGCGAAGCTGCGTTTCACCGTCGTCGAAACTAAAGCTGAACCCTTTATCAAGAAACTTGGTGTCTATCTAGCTCCAGCTTTAACAGCAGATATTCCCAATAGTGGCGAGAAGAAATCCTCAGACTTGCATATCTTCTTCAGCAGTCCGCGTCAGATGATGATTGACTGGAATAAAGATCAAACGATCACCTCGTTCCGCTACCTGCCACCGCAAGAGACGAGGGAAGGTACTATCACCCACTATACCCTCTGGGGCTCTACCGATTGGAGCAATTGGACGAAACTGGCTTCGGGCGAGTTTTCGAATATCGTGAACAATCCCATTTGGCAAACCATAAAGCTTGCCCCCACAAAAGTGCGAATGCTCCGCTTCGAAGCCGACCGTCTGGCTTCGGGAGAGCGTATGGGATATGGTGATATCGAAGTCATAACAGAATAACGATAATAGGCTATGAAGAACGTATTTGCTTTGGTTGCTATGCTGACAATTTCAGCTCAGGCGCAGACCATCCATGATTGGGAGAACCCTTCCGTGCTCAGCATCAACAAACTGCCTTATCATGCTACTCTCCAACTGCCTTCGAAGGAGAAGGAATGTAAGGAGATCGTTTCGCTCGACGGGCGGTGGCGCTTCCACTGGAGTCGCAACCCTGAGGAACGGCCTGCGGATTTCTTCAGCGAGGATTTCGACGTGAGCCAATGGGACTACATCAATGTGCCCGGCAACTGGCAGATGCAG
>CADCOX010000382.1 GCA_902803195.1 uncultured Bacteroidales bacterium | reverse complement strand
GCGTCTATATGTGTAGGGCTGAGCGAATGGACGTGTAGGTCGAAGCGAATAGACGCTACTTATTATCTGTGTCTTGGTGGCCCTTCATACAGTCCTAACGGAGGTTGAGCCAGATGGCGCGCATGCCCTCGAGGAGGTCGTTGTCCTCGGTGCACTCCCAGTACATGGCGCCGAGGAGGCGTTGCTCCTTGATGTAACGGCATTTATAGGCAAGAGAGACAGGGCTGTCGTAGGCCAGGACGAGCTTGCCCTCGTCGTCGGCGAGATAGGGGACCTTGCCGATATCGTCCCAGCGGCGATGGTAGGCGCCACCGGTCTCACCCGTCTTCACGAAACGAGCGAGCACCTTGTTGCTGCCTGCACCGCGCCCGTAGAGAGGCATGCCAAGGGTGAGTTTGTAGCGAGGCACACCGGCGCGGAGGTGAGCCTGCACAGCCTCGTCGACGGTGATGCGGCCGGAGAGGGGTGAGCGGTAGAGGGTGGTGTGGTGGAGGGGTGGATTGGCGACATCGTAGGCCATGATGTTGACGAAATCGAGGTAGCGCATGCAGGCGCGGAAATCGATGAACTTAGCATCGGCGATGGTGGCGATGGTGAGTAACGCCTTCTTTCCCAATACTTTGCGCAGGTCGCGCATGAGGAGCGTGAAGTTGTCGGTGTCAGCGGGCGAGCAGGAGATGCCAGCTTCGTTGCTGGTGGGATACTCCCAGTCGATGTCGATGCCATCGAGGCCGTACTTGTCGACAGCCCGCTTGCAGTCGAGCGCGAAGCCCATGCGACAACGCTCGTCGGCCGCCATCTCGCTGAAGTTGCCGGCTGTCCATCCGCCGATGGAGAGGAGGATCTTCAGCTCTGGGTTCCGCTGTCTGAGCTTCAGCACCTCGACGAGGAAGTCGGGGTTCTGGATGGTCATGCCGTCGAAGGTGTCGGTGACCTTGCCGAAGGCATAGTTGATGTGGGTCATCAACGTGGGATCGGGCAGGCGCTGCGACCCCCATGAGGCGATGTAAGCTACGATGATGGGCTTCCGCTCTCTGGCCGCAAATGGTTGTGCGGCGAAGAGAAGAAAAATAAATAGGCAGAGGAAAAAGACCCTCTCCAAGACCCTCTCCCCGCTCCCCCGTAAGGGGGAGAGCCTCGCTTCGCTCGAGAGGCTGCGCGCTGACGTCCTTGCATTGTCCATTATATATTGTCCATTATATATTGCCCATTATTCATTATCCATTGTCCATTATCCATTGTCCATTTCCCATTATAACTTCTCTGCGTCGAGCCAGCAGAGGAAGGCGACGAGGGAGGCGTTCCAGTTGATGGCTATCTCGTTGGAGGCGTAGGACTCGGTGACGTCGAGGTAGGACTCGTCGGGGAAGTTAGAAGGGTAGGTGAGGTTACCTGCTGTGCGGTCCTGCTGGCCGGGGTTGGGACCTCCGACGAGCATGCCGGGGAAGGGCTTCTCCACGGTGTCGGCAGCCGATATGCGGTGATGAGGATGGAGAGGCGACTTGTCGCCAAAGCCTGTCACGTAGCAGTAGCCGGTGGCATTGCGCCCCAAGAGATAGTCGGCATTCTGCAGGGCATAACGGCGATAGGCGGTGGTGCCTTGTAACTTGTCGGCGAGCAGCAGGACGAAAGCCTGACAGCAGCAGTTCTCGGCCAGGCAGCCCCAGCCGAAGTCGCGCGGCTTGTTGCCGAAAGGCGACTGGAAGCAAGAGCGGTCGACGTCCTGCACGGCAGCGTCGCAATAGGCGAGCAGCTGGGTGAGCTGTGGGGCGTAGAGGTCGGACGTCTCGCCCTCGGCAAGCCACTCGAAGGCGCCCAGCGCTGCCACGTTAGCCCACGAGGGCGTGGAGAAACGGGAGGGGAGGAACTGCTTAGCCTCGTCGAGATAATAAGGTTTGCGCGTGAGACGGTAGAGGGCTGATGCAGCCCAGAAGAACTCATCGCGCGCATTGCGGTCGCCATAGGTACCCGTGCTGACGGCAGGGTCGCGCAAGAGTTCCTGACGATAGAACGCATCGGGATTGGCCTTAGCCCATTCGTAGGCACGCTCGGCGGCAGCGGTGGCCTGAGCGCAGAAGTCGGGATAGTCGTGTTGATAGGGAGCGACGTGACGTGCTGCATCGGCCATCGCGGCGGCAAAGTCGAGGCTGGCCGTGACGCTCTTCGCCACTACGTAACGGGGCTGGCGACAAGCCGTAGGCATGACGAAGCCCTCGAAATTGGGCGTGGTCAACTTGTGGTAGACTCCGCCGTCGTCGGGGTCCTGCATGGTAAGGAACCAGCGCAGGTTGAACATCATCTCGTCGAGCAGGTCGGGCGTCTGGTTGCCGCTCTCGGGGATGTCGGTGGTGAGGGCGGCGAAATAGGGGCGCTGCTGCTCGTAGGCTGCCAACATGAGGCCAATGCTGAAGGCAGAGTTGACGACATATTTATTGTAGTCGCCAGCATCGTACCAACCGTAGGGCGAACTGATGACAGTACCGGCAGGGCGCTGCTCGGTGGCAGCCGACGGATGCACCAGCACATGGGTGTCGGGGTGACCAACGGGACGGTTGTATGCTCCGCCAAGTTCAATGGCTACGCCCGAGCGGATGAGATAGAATAGGCGTAGCGATGCCTTGGCGATAGCTTGATAAGGGCGCTCGGCAACCACGAGGTCGCATTGCTGAGGGACTTGCCGTGAGCCTGTCGAATGGCCTTGCTGTGAGCCTGTCGAACGGCCTATGCTGATGTGATAGCGACCCGGGGCGGTCAGCTGTCCGAGGTCGACGACATAGCGCTGCTTACCCGACCACGGCGACACGGCTTCGCGTATGGCCGCAGGCTTGACCTTCTTCCCCTCAGGCGTAGTGACTTGTATCTTGCCTTGGGGATTCACGCCTTCAACCACGATGACTTTCTCCTGAGCAGGAGTGCAACCCACCTGGTTGCGGCGTATCTCTATGCTGCTCTGGGCATGAGCCGCAAACACTGAGGCGAAGAGGAGACAGAGGAAATAGACCAAGACCCTCTCCCCGCTCCCCCGTAAGGGGGAGAGCCTCGCTTCGCTCGAGAGGCTGCGCGCCGACGGCCTTGCATTGTCCATTATATATTGTCCATTATCCATTGTCCATTAACTTGTCAACTCGTCCGCTCGAGCTCTGCTCGCTTCGCTCTGCGAAGAACTTGTCAACTCGTTAACTCGTCAACTGACTAGTCTTTGAAAATCTTCTGGGCGAATAGGGTGAGGTAGATGCGCCAGTTGCGCCAGATGTGTCCGCCATCGTTCTCGTAGTACTCGTAGGGATAGTTGTGGGCATCGAGATATTGGCGCAGTTGACTGTTCATCTGCATGAGGAAATCCTCTTTGCCGATGGCTATCCAGTAGAGCTTGGGCTTGGAGGCGAAGAGGCGCGCCATCTGCTCGTTGAACTTGGCATCGTCGGAGCGGAAGCGGGCAGCTGCCGACTGGAGGCCGTAGTAGTCGAAGGTCTCGGGATAGAGGCGCGAGATGCCGAAGGTGTGGCCGCCGCCCATAGAGAGGCCTGTCACGGCGCGCCCCGAACGCTTGGCGATGGTACGGTAGTGGCTGTCGACGTAGTTGACGATGTCCATGAAGCTCTCCTCCATAGAGGCTTTGGCGCCGCGGTCGCGGAAGGCATTGCCGTCGGGGGTGTACATGCCTTCGTGCCACCATCCAGGTGCTGCGTTGCAGGTGGGGTTGCCGTTAGGCATGACGACAATCATGGGGACGCACTTGCCCTCGGCGATGAGGTTGTCCATGATTTGTGAGGCACGCCCGAGGTCGCCCCAAGCCGTCTCGTCGCCTCCGTGTCCGTGGAGCAGGTACATAACAGGGAACTGCTTCTTGCCGTCGTAGGCGGCGGGCAGGTAAACGGTCATGCGGCGCTGCTGGCCGAGGGTGGGGCTATCGTACCACACGCGGGAGAGGGTGCCGTGGGGGACGTCGTTGACTTGGTAGAGGTGTCCCTTGTCGGCAGCGTCCTTCGTCAAGATGAAGATGTTGCTGAGCGTGGAGATGTCGCGGTTGACGTAGCTGTTGGCGGGGTCGATGAAGCGCTGCCCGTCG
>CADCOX010000381.1 GCA_902803195.1 uncultured Bacteroidales bacterium | reverse complement strand
TTGGCTGTCAAGTACCGCGTCAAGACCAGCGACGGCACTATGCTCGGCGGCCCTATGTATGCCCTCGAGCGTGGTCTCGGATGGAAAAGCATGGCTATCGCCTTTTGTGTACTCACGGCCGTTGCCTCTTTTGGTATTGGCAATACGGTTCAGAGCAATGCCATATCGATGCTCTGCTATGAGACTTATAATATTCCCACGGTTTGGACAGGTTGTGGCATAGCCCTATTGGCGGCACTCGTCATTCTCTTCGGTGTCAAGGGCATAGCTCGTTTCTGTACAGCCTTTGTGCCTCTGATGGCGGCGCTCTACGTAGTGGGTTGTATTGTCATTCTCTTCTTTAATGGAGCCTACCTGTGGGACGCTCTTTGTCTCATCTGTCGTAGTGCCTTCACGCCTGAGGCGGCAGGAGGTGGCTTTGCGGGGACGACCATCATGATGACAGCCCGCTATGGCATAGCCCGAGGCCTCTTCTCTAACGAGAGCGGTATGGGGTCCGCGCCTATCGTGGCAGCGGCAGCCAAGACCAAGGACCCCGTGCGGCAGGCACTCGTGTCGTCGACCGCAACCTTCTGGGACACAGTAGTCATCTGTGCCCTCACTGGACTTGTGCTCGTCAGCAGCATTATTGCCTATCCCGAAGTCGATTACGCCGATGGCGGTGCGCTCACGAAAATGGCCTTCGATAAGATTCCCGTCATAGGAGCGCCCTTGCTCACGTTCGGTATAGTCACCTTCGCTTTCTCCACCATCCTCGGCTGGAGCTATTATGGTGAACGAGCCGTCGAGTACCTCAGCGGCAAGCGTTACCTCGTCCTCTATCGGGTGCTATATGTGGCAGCCATCTTTGCGGGAGCTGTCGTCCAGCTTACGGTTGTATGGAATCTGGCTGACCTGCTCAATGGACTCATGGCTATCCCGAATCTCGTCTCCTTGCTCGCCCTCGCTGGCGTCATCGTAGCCGAGACGCAACGCTACAACGCCAAAAACTGATCCGCTCTGGGTCACTTCCCCATTCCGTCTCCCATAAAGAGTGAACTCACCCAAGTTTAACATTAACTTCTCATTTTTCACTTTTCATTTTTCACTTTTAACTTTTAACTTTTCACTTTTAACTTCTCACTCCCATGCTCCCCTGCCCCTTCCATATGCTTACTGGCCTCGATTGTCCTTTCTGCGGCGGTCAGCGCATGGTTGTTGAGTTGCTCCACGGACACTTCGCCGAAGCCTTTTGGCTCAATCCGGGGCTGGCCATCGGTGCGCCTTTGATGACTCTCTGGTGGCTTAAGCATCGCGAGCTCACGTCCAACGCAGCCCTCGTCATCTTGGCCATCTCGCTCGCATGGGGTGTCATCCGAAACCTCGTCAATATCGCGCCGCCAGCATAACAGCAGAAATAATTCGGTTCTCGTGCAACTTTTTGTACTCGTTGGCCGTCTAATCATAAATGCACCCACCTCTCTATCGAACCAAAAACAATAAAAACAACCATAAAACCCAAGACATTATGAAAAAGATTGTCATTGGAGACATCGTCTCCCGCGCGTGGGACCTCGCCGTAAAACACTGGCCCATCTTCGTGCTCATGTCCCTCATCACCTCGCTCTGCAGTCAGTTCGGAGCCACGGTCGACCCCAATGTCCTCACTGGCCTCGGGCAGAATCCCGACCCACAGGCTGTCGTCGAAGCTCTTCGAGAGGGAATGGTCTTCAATTATCCCATGCTCATCATCGGCGCCCTGCTAAGCACCTACCTCGGCTTCGTCGTCTATCGTATGCTTTATAGCGCCATTACCACTGGACGGCCCTACACCACCTTAGGCGATGCCTTCAAGGTTGACCTCGTCCAACTGGCCATCTTCTTCTGCATTGAGATTGTCTATGGCCTGGCCATAGGTTTTGGCTTACTACTCTTTATCATCCCCGGCATCTTCCTCGCTGTGCGTTGGATCTTCGCTCCCCTGATTGCCGCCACCGAAGGCACTGACTTCGTCGAGTCTTTCCGCCGCTCATGGCAGGCCACCAGCGGTAACTTCTGGAACCTGTTCCTCCTCGGGCTTGTAGCCATCGGCATTGCCATCCTCGGCCTCTGTGCTTGCTGCGTAGGTGTCTTATTTGCCGATGTCATCATCAACTTCATGCTCGTCCTGGCTTACCTCGAATTGAAGCCTCAGCAGCCCACATTCGAGGACGAGACCATCTTCAAGGACAATAACAACCCCTCCGATTTCGTCGAGGTGCAGTAAAAGAGACGACAACCGAATTTGAGTTCTTAGCATAGACGTTAAAAAACGTCTTCACACATCAGCCGAGGGTGCTTTTGCGCCCTCGGTTTTTTGTAATGTAAAATGAGCACAAGAAAAAGTCGTATTATTTGCAGAGAACTGAAAAAGTTTGCTTATCTTTGCAGCGCAAAACCATAAACGACCTTATATGAAAAAGTACTTATTTCTCATCCTCATGACTTGCGTGCCTGCACTCGCTAATGCGGAGCGCGCTGACTATCGTATCATCCCACAGCCCAAGAGCGTGCAAGTGGATTCCACCAATACCTTCACCCTCCGCCCGGGCATGAGCATTGCCTACGATGCCGGCAACCCCGAAGTGTCGCGCAATGCGCAGTTCCTGCGCCAATGGGTCGAGGAACTCACAGGCGTGAAGCTCGCCCTCGCTCCCACCGACAAGAAGGCGGCCATTCGCCTCAGCATCGGTCTCGCAGCCGACAAGAAGGCCAAGAAAGGCAAGAAGGGTGCTGAGTTGACCGACCAACAGAAAGAAGCCTACACCATTACCGTCAACAAGAACGGCATCCAAATTGCGGCTCGCGAGCCCATCGGCTTCTTCCGCGCCGCACAGACGCTACGTAAGAGCCTGCCCATCATCGACGGCAAAGCTGCCAGCATCGACTTCCCCTTCGTCAGCATAGCTGATGAGCCCCGCTTCGTCTATCGCGGCACGCACCTCGACTGCGCACGACATTTCTTCAGCGTCGACGTCATCAAGACTTTCCTCGACGTACTGGCCCTGCACGGATGCAACCAGTTCCACTGGCATTTCACAGAGGACCAAGGCTGGCGCTTCGAAGTGAAGGCCCTGCCTGAGTTGGCCAAGAAAGGTAGTGTCCGCGAGCAGACTGTCATCGGCCGCAACAGCGGTGTCTACGACGGTCAGCGCTATGGCGGCTACTACACTCAGGAACAATGCCGCGAAATCGTCAACTATGCCGCCGAGCGTTACATCAACGTCATCCCTGAGATCGACCTGCCAGGTCACATGCAGGGCGCTCTCCACGTCTATCCCAACCTCGGCTGCACGGGCGGTCCCTACCCCGTTTGGCAGATCTGGGGCGTCTCACGTGACGTCCTCTGTGCCGGCAACCCCGAGACGATGACCTTCTTGAAGACCGTCATGGGCGAGCTCTGCGAAGTATTCCCCTCCATGTACATCCACATTGGCGGCGACGAATGTCCCAAGGATCGCTGGAAGGAATGCCCTAAGTGCCAGGCCAAGGCCAAGGAACTGGGGCTGAAGAACGACGGCAAGCACAGCATCGAGAATCAGCTACAGACATGGATCAACCACGAGATGGAGAAGTTCCTTGCCGAGCGCGGTCGCGACATGATAGGTTGGGACGAAGTACTCGAGGGCGGACTCACCGACAACGGCATCGTGATGTCGTGGCGAGGCGTCAAGGGTGGCATCGAGGCTGCCAAGCAGCACCACCGCGTCATCATGACTCCCACGGACTACTGCTACATCGACTACTACCAGCTGAAGGATCAATGGCATCAGCCCATGGCCATCGGAGGCTACCTCCCCCTCTCGAAAGTATATTCTTTCGAGCCCCTCATCCCCGACCAGCTCTCGGATGAGGAGCAGCGCTTCATCCTCGGCCCGCAGGTAAACCTGTGGACGGAGTATGTCGGGTCGCCAGAGCATGTGTTCTACATGCTGCTGCCGCGCCTCGACGCCATCAGCGAAGTTCAGTGGTGCCGTTCAGACCAGAAGGACTTCGACGACTTCAAGAATCGTCTGCCTCGCATGAAACAGCTCTACGATCGCCTCGGCGTCAACTACTGCCGCGGCGTGGAGTAACGGCCACTCCATCTGCTCTCGCACAACGGTTCCCTCTCCACATCAGCATTGCTTCCCTACCGAAGCAATGCTTTTTTTTGCTCATATACACTCATTTGGACATCCTCGGCACTCGCTACATTCAAATTCGTGACCTTTATTGTTCATTTTACACCAAAAAGCATCACGTTTAATGAATTTTAACTAGTACTTGCGTGCCGTGCTGAAAATTCTTACTACCTTTGCCGCGATATTCTGATGAATATGCGCCTTTCCGCGCGTGCGCGTATTAAAACAAGGTGCAAAAATGGCAGTCATCATGCATCGAACAAGCAACGAAAAATAAACGCCATTACAACGATAAATAGCTCAAAACAACTAACATAATTTATTAACTAACAAAACAACAAATGAAGAAAATCAAACTCTTCTTGGCCGCTATCGCGGCTATGGTCGGGATGAGCGTGCAAGCTCAGTCCTGGACAGCTTCCGAGGTTGGAGAGGGTAACTTTTACCTCTACAACGTCGGTAAAGGCCAGTTCTTAACAAGTGGCAACGGTTGGGGTACTCAGGCCAGCGTTAGTGCCAACAGCGCATTGACAGTGATTGTTGAGGAGCACGACGGTGCCTACAAACTCCGCAACAATGTGAATGGTGATGGCAATGGCTTTGAACGCCTTAACGATCCTGTTATCTACGCAGACCAGTCTCGCGGTAAGAACGCCACCTGGACTTTCACGAAGGTTGCTGATGCCAGCAACGGTCCTGTCTACACCATCGTCTCTAAAGACAATCATGAAGGTGGCGCAGGTTCGTATATGACTGCCAATGCAGACAACACAATCGTGGGTCCCGCCGACGCTGTGACTGACGACTACGGCCGTTGGCAGCTTGTCCAGTCATGGATTACGAATTCCGTTCCTGTAATTAACGCAAACGGCTGGACAGTTTCCGAAAATCCGAACGCCTTCGATGGCACTAATGTCTGTGCTGAATTCTGGAATCAAAGTGGCGCCTCCATCAAACAAACTGTGAACAACCTGCCCGCTGGTAACTACGAGCTTATCGCCGTAGCACTCACCCGCGAGGGCATGACCGCTACCCTCAATGCAGGTATC
>CADCOX010000380.1 GCA_902803195.1 uncultured Bacteroidales bacterium | reverse complement strand
CGCACCATGAACTCCTTGAGGATATCGTTCTGAATGGTACCTGCCATCTCCTCGAGCTTAGCGCCCTGCTCCAGACCGGCGTTGATGTAGAAGGCCAACACGGGCAGCACAGCGCCGTTCATGGTCATGGAGACGGACATCTTGTTCAAGGGAATGCCTGCGAAGAGGACCTTCATGTTCTCGAGCGAGCAGATGCTCACGCCAGCCTTACCTACGTCACCGACCACACGGGCATTGTCGGGGTCGTAGCCGCGGTGTGTGGGCAGGTCGAAGGCCACGGAGAGACCTTTCTGACCGCTGGCGAGGTTGCGGCGATAGAAGGCGTTGGACTCCTCAGCGGTGGAGAAACCGGCATACTGACGGATGGTCCACGGGCGGAAGGGGTACATCATCGAGTACGGGCCACGGAGGAAGGGAGGAATACCAGCAGCGAAGTTGAGGTGTTCCATTCCCTCGAGGTCTTCCTTCGTATAAACGGGCTGGATATCAATCTGCTCGGGAGTCTTCCAGTTGGCGGTGATGCCATTCTCCTTTTGCCAGTCAAGGCCATTCTTGGCATCTATGCCAGCAAAAATATCAATGTTCTTAAAATCAATGCGTGCCATAATTAGATACCAAGTTTAGCGTTATACTCTTGCAGTGTCTTCAGTTGATCGACACGTACATGGATGAAATTCTCGATGCCTGCGGCTTTCAAATCCTCTGAACAAGCAGGAGCACCAGCCACAACAAACATGGCGCGACCGTTCAGATACTTGAAGGCAGGAATAGCATACTCAGCATATTCGTCGTCGCTGGAGCAGAGCACTACGATGTCGGCACCAGCTTCAAGAGCCTTATCTACGCCTTCCTCGACGGTGGGGAAGCCGAGGTTGTCGATGACCTTGTAGCCTGCAGCAGCGAGGAAGTTGCAGCTGAACTGTGCACGAGCCTGACGCATAGCGAGGTTGCCGATGGTCAGCATGAACGCGACGGGCTGCTTGGCGGCCTTCTCGGTGGTGAGACGCAGGGTCTCGAAGTCGGAAGCCAGACGGCTGGTCTTCAGCGCGGGCACATCGGGATCGCTGGAGTGCTTGCAGGTGCAGTCGCAAGCGAGCGGCTCCTTGCCTTCGCTCTTCTCGGTGAAGTTCGGGAACTGGTTCGTACCCAGCAGGAACTCCTTACGCTTGCCGGCATTGGCATGACGAGCCTTGTCGGTGTCGTTGATGGCCTGCTGGATGGTACCGGCCTTGACAGCAGCGAGGAAACCACCCTCCTCCTCAACGGCGAGGAACAGCTTCCAACCTTCCTTGGCGATGGCCACCGTCAGTTCCTCCACGAAGTAGGAACCACCGCTGACGTCGACGATCTTGTCGAAGTGGCACTCTTCCTTCAGCAGGAGCTGCTGGTTGCGGGCGATGCGCTCGGCGAAGTCGGTGGGCACCTCGTAAGGCGTATCGAACGGCGTGACGACCATCGAATGAATGCCAGCGAGAGCAGCACTCATGGCCTCGGTCTGCGAACGGAGCATGTTCACGTAGGAGTCGAAGACCGTCTGGTTGTAGGTCGTGGTGGCAGCGTTGATGCACATCTGGCAAGCGCAGTCGCACTTGGGCTCGTACTGCTTCACGATCTGTGCCCAGAGCATGCGGGCAGCGCGGAACTTGGCAATCTCCATGAAGTAGTTGCCGCCGACGCCCATGTAGAACTTGATCTTCTTAGCAGCCAGTTCAACGGGAACGCCAGCCTCCACCATCTCTTCGAGGTATTCCTTACCCCAAGCGAGGGCATAGCCGAGCTCCTGATAGACGTAAGCGCCGCTGTTGCAGAGCAGGTCGCTGTGCACCATCACGCAGCGCAGGTTGGGGAAGTCCTTCAGCTTCTCGACCAACTTGGGCATGTCGGGCAGCAGCATGGTGGTGTCCTTGCCCTTCATGAGCATACGCTCGATGGGGTCGAACCCGATGCCACCGACAATCTTTTCCTTGTCGTAGCCCTTCTTCTCGTAGTAGGCTACCACGATGTCGGCCAGTTCGAGGGCGTGACGCTGGCAGGTGCGGAAGCTCACTTCAACGCAGTCGCAGCAGATGCCGTCGAGCAGCGTCTCGATGAACTCGGCATTCACCTTCTCGCGAGGGATGCGGAAGCCGAGGGAGTTGACGCCCTTGTTCAGGATGTCGAGGGCCTTGGCATTAGCCTCCTTGGCGTCGTCAGCCTTGATGTTCTGGCGGACATACCACTGATTGTTGTCCTTCTTGTTGCCACGGACGAAGGGGAATTCGCCGGGCAGCGCGTTGACGGTTGCCAGCTTGTCCACGTCCTCTTTCAAATAGAAGGGTTGCATGGAGAAACCTTCGTTGGTCCTCCATACCATTTTCTTCTCGAAGTCAGCGCCCTTGAGGTCTACCTCAATCTTGTCGCGCCATTCCTGGCGAGTCGGGGCGGTGAAGTCCGCGAAGAGTCTTTCTTTACTATCTGCCATGATAGGTTTAGGATTAAATTAAAAATAGAATGTTTAAGGTATATGAGAATGATTGATTTCCTCGTCGTTTGTCGGCTTAATTATGCTTTAAAAGCGGACAAAGGTAACAAAGTTTGCCTTTGCGGCCAAATTTATGATGTGAAATCATCTAAAAAGGACCACTTTGGAGACGTTTTTGCCAAAAAACAAGCCAATCGCCGTTCGCAAAAGCCTCTTAT
>CADCOX010000379.1 GCA_902803195.1 uncultured Bacteroidales bacterium | reverse complement strand
TAGATGCCGCTGGGCAGCGACTGGTTGTTGACGAGTTCCTGATAGTTGCCGATGAGAGCTGTCTCGGCCTCGTAGAGCGTGCGTTCGCGGCGCTGCTCGGCAGTGGCGGTATAGATGGCCGTACCGTGAGCAGGGAGGGTCACATCGAAGGTACCCTCGACTGTTGCGGCATCGCGCCTGAGGAAGCAGTCGTGCAAGGAGATTGCGCCTCCTAGGTCCATCGCATCGAAGCGGACGGTGACGGTCTGCTGCTCGTCGGTGGGGTTGTAGACAGCAAAAGCGCGCTTCGTGCCCAGCAGTTCCTCAACGTCCTTGACCAAGACGTAGCAGCCTTGCTCGCGCTGACAGACGTAGGCCTGAAGGTGAAGGGGATCCTGATTGAGGGCGATGAGTTCCTTGTTCTTAAGCAAGGTGAGGGCTGCGCTCTTGATGGTGGTCATGTCGCAACCGATGAGCAATGGCGACGACATGATACACCACATCCCGAAGTGGGTCTTGTCCTCGACAGTAGTCATGGAGCGTCCGACCTCGAGCATGTCCATATCGTTATAATGACCATTACGACAGTAGGCGCTGAGGTAGAGGTTTTCCTTGATGATGCCGCGCACGCTCTCCCAACCATCGTAGATGTCGCCTGTAGTGCGCCACGAGAAGGCGACACCGTCAATCCAGGTACCGGGATACGCCCAGCGACAGGCGTTCATGCGGACGTCCGTGCGTCCCGTACGACGGATGGCCTCGGCAATGGCCGTGTAGCGCTCGCGCTCGTCGAGGACGAGATGGTCCTCGTTGTGATAGTAGGAACCTCCGCAGAAGTCGACCTTGATGAAGTCGAAACCGAGTTCCTTGAAGAAGAAATCAGCGTCCTGCTGGTCGTGCTCGTACAGGCCTACGCCCTTTCCAATTGCATCGCCGTTGAACATACTGCCGCAGGTGTTACGCCCAGCGTCGGAGTAGATGCCAGCCTTAAGGTCCTTGCTATGGATGTAATCCACCAGTCCCTTAAGCCCGTTGGGGAAACGCTTGGGGTGGATGAGGAGTTGTCCCGTCTCGGCATCGCGACCTCCGAAATAACCGTCATCGATATTGATATAGGTATAACCACAACCCCGAAGGCCCTTGGTGACCATCGCGTAGGTCTGCTGACGAATCAGATTCTCGTTGATGTTGACACCATAGGTGTTCCAAGAGGACCAACCCATGGTGGGGCCTTCATCGTCGGTAGCAGGTTCTTGCGCGAGGACAGGAAGGGAAAAAGAGAAGAGGAGGAGGAAGAAGGAGAGTTGCGATAAAATCGCAACTGAAAAGACGGGACGCTTCATAGATATGAATGACGAATGATGAATGACGAATAATTAATGATGGATGGGGAACTTATGCTTCAAGGCTTTGCCACGATAGTCGAGAGGGAAGGTGGTGCCGTCGGGAAGGGTGACGACGAAATGGCGGACAGCGGGCATTGCGGGGAAACTGCCGCTACGGTGGTCGATGGTGAGACGTTGGCGACGGTCGTCCCAATGGAACGTGATGCGTGAGCAGGCGCCCTGTTCGTAGGCAGTAGTGACACCATCGTCCTCATAGAGCGTGAACGCTGCATCAGCCCCTGGGATGAGGGCCAGCGTATCGCCCGCCAGAGGCAGGATGCTGCCAGCACGCGCAAAGACGGGAATGGAGGCTTCATCAACAGGAACATCGACACGGCGGCCACCGTCGAAATGGCGACCTGTATGCCAATCATACCACCCGCCTGCAGTCGTGGGCAAATAGACCGACCATTGACGCACGTCGGGCTCAGTAACCGGACAGACAAGGAGTGATGGACCAAACATATAATTGGTTGTCTGCTTCAGGGCAGCTTCGTCTGTGGGGAAGTCGAAGACGAGTGGACGCATCAGCATACGTCCTTGTTCGCTGACGGCAGCTGCACAACTATAGATGTAAGGCACAAGGCGTTCGCGCTCATTGAGGCAGATAGCTATGATGCGTTGCGCCTCGGCACCGAAGCGCCAGGGTTCGGTGTCGCTCATGTAACCATGGACGCGCATGAGGGGAAGGTAGGTGGCCACCTCAATCCAACGCAGCATGCGGCGGATATAGTCCTGATTGGTATACTGATCGCCCGGACGGAAGAAACCTCCTGCATCGTAGGTCCACCAAGGCTGTCCAGCAGCCATCATGCCAAGGCCCGCGGTAATCTGACGACTGAACGTCTGCCAGTCGTTGCCGACATCTCCGCTCCACATGGCCGAGCCGTAGCGCTGAATGCCAGGAAAACCACAACGCGTGAGGATCATCGGACGGTCGGAAGGACGATCACGGCGCAGTCCTTCGTAGACCGTTTTATTCACGAGCAAAGGATAGACGTTACGCACCTGCTCGCCCGCCCAACGGCCATGGTTGACACGGCGACCAAGAAGGTCGTCATTCTCGGGCTCGGTAGCATCCTGCCACCACGCATCTATGCCAAGAGGCACAAGACGCTGGCTGAAATTGTGCCAATAGGCCGCAGCAGCCTCAGGTGAGAAGAAATCAATCCAGTCGGTGCCTGGAATGTAGTGGTCGGCAGCGGTCATCGCGCGCCCAACCTCTGAGTTCTTGTCAATCTTGGACCAGACGCTGAGCATCAATCGCACCCCCATGGCATGCAGGCTGTCGGTGAGTGCTCGTGGGTCGGGGTAGAACTGTTCGTCGAAGCGCATAGCATTCCATCCGTAGCGACCCCAGTATTGCCAGTCCTGCACAATCAAATCCAAGGGCAGACCTTCGCTGCGGAAACGGCGGGCTGTCTGAAGGATCTCATCGGACGAATGGAAGCGCTCACGACAATGGATGTAGCCGAAAGCCCAACGGGGCAATAAGGGAGTATGGCCCGTGAGGTCGTGGAGGGACGCGATGACATCATCGGCTGAGCCGACGAACACGGTGTAATCAACAGCCTCGGCTACAGGCGAACGCAACGTAGTGGTCTCATCGACACGCCGCCAATGGAGCACGGGGCGGTCGCCAGCTTCGAGTTGAGCCGCCAACTGATGGGTGCCAGCCGTGAGGTTGACGATGGTGGATGTCGTAGGCGGAAGCCAGACATTGCGAGCGTCAAGGACTGTCTGTCCGTCTATGACGAGATGATGTCGACGAGCCATACGCTGTCCGACGTCAAGGAGAAGTGCGTAGCGCCCATCCTCGGGGACGGTTAGCGTGCCCTCGAAAGCTCCGCGCACGCGTTCCTCACGACGTCCACCCGTAGTCGTGGTGACGTTGACCACCTCGTGTGCACCCTCCCCGCCACTGCGAACGAGGGTGACCTTGCTGTCAGCAGGGTTGAAGTCCACGAGTCCATAGTTATTCCACAAGAGCCCATAACCACGGCTACTGAGGAAAACAGGGATGGAGATTTGCGTGTTGACCTGCGTCAGCCGCCGTGTAAGGCCCCGAAGATCGGCAAAACCATCTTGGAACTGACCGAGGCCGTAGAGGTGCTCATCGGCAGGTGAAGTGATGGTAAGGGAAGCGGAGTTGCAAGAGCCCAAAGAAGAGTCCTCAGACTTTGTAAGAGCATGGTGAGTAGCCTCGAAGACGAGACGCCCATCGCGATTACGAATGCGAAGGAGTTGACGGTCAGCGTCGACATCGATGCGGAGGTCGGAAGCCCGAACCTGGTCGTGCTTCACGTAGAGCCAATCGGGAAGGTCGGAAGCTGGGGCAGAACCTTCAGTGTAACGGACACGTACAGCGTTGCGAGCCACAGGAGTAACCGTGAGTGTACCCTTGCCGAAAGGATAGTTATCGGCCAACCCATAGGCGGCACACAACAACAAGAGTGGAAAAAGAAAATGGCGTTTCATAGAACGATAACGAAAATGAAAACGATAACAGGAACGGAAACGAAAAGTTATCGGCCGAACTGCCACCAGTCTAGACGGACATTGCCATGAGCTCGCTCAATGCAGAGATAGAGGTCGTGGACACCTGTGGCAAGTTTTGGCGCCAATGATGCAGCAAAAGAACGATAGGAATCGACATCACCCGTTGATGTAATGTCGATCGTACACAGTAGCGGACCGCCAGGAGCATCGAGGTGAACACTGATGGTTGCAGCACCCTCAGGTGCAGCTGCAGCAGTAAGCGTGAAGCGGCGTGCAGCCTTGCGGCCGAAATCAACGCTGCGTAAACGAATGTATTCGCCTTCATCGAGGTCATAGACATAGAGGTTACGCTTACCTGTACTCTCAGCGAACTGATTGACAATGGACGCATTGTCATGCTGGCGACGCGAACGGGCCACCAACTCGCGTGTGCCAGCAACACCTACTTTCTCAGTGCGCAGTCCATAGCCCCAAGCCATCGTCTCAGCCTCAACACGGCGATACGGATTGAGCGTGGCAACGGGCGCCAACAAGCGATGGTCAAGCCAATAGGGAACCTCTTCAATGGTGCCGTCTGCACGATAGTGCATCTCAGCTACATTGACACTACGGCGCTCGAAATGCTGACGCGTATCGAAATGAAGCAGGTCGTAACTCTGCCCGAAAACGTAGCTCTTTCCTTTGAAATCCATGATACCAGGATGGTTGCCACGGTCGCGCTGTGTAGGAGCCATAATGTAACCCTTAGATGTCCACGGACCTGTAGGCGCGTCAGCCATGGCATAACCTAAGCCTTCGGGGCAGCAGGTGGAGGCGTAGGCGAGGTACCAATGACCACCGCGCTCATAGAGCCACGGTCCTTCCTGATAGTGCTCAATTTGATAGTCGAGCTTGACGATATCGCCCTCGGTGTGAATCATGTCCTTAGCCAGGCGGACGTAGTAGGTGTTGGGGTTACCCCAGTACATCCAAGCCTGTCCCTCCTTATCAATGAAGACCGTGGGATCTATGTCATCCCAATGTTCCTGCTGCCACAC
>CADCOX010000378.1 GCA_902803195.1 uncultured Bacteroidales bacterium | reverse complement strand
CAAGGCGAAGGCTTCGAAGAGTATCTTGCCTATGGCCAAGAGCTGGGTATAGAGGTGGTACTGGCACAGGAGTTGGAGGGCGAGCATGTCAGCAGCTCTGCCATCCGTCGTGCACTCGAGACGGGCGATGTTGAAGTAGCCAACAGGTTGCTCGGTCGCCCGTATACGTGGACAGGACGCGTCGTTCACGGTCACGCTTTAGGTCGTCAATTGGGGTTCCCAACAGCCAACCTCGAGGGGCTCACCCCTTCGAAGGTGCTCCCCGCCTGCGGCGCTTATGCCATCACGACCGAACGCTCAAGGGGAATGGTGAATATAGGTCGGCGCCCCACCATTGACAATGGCGACAATATCACCATCGAAGCCAACCTCTTCGACCTGAACGAGGACCTCTATGGGCAGGAACTCACCTTATCTTTTATCGCACGCCTGCGTGAAGAACAGCGGTTCGACAGCGAAGCCCAATTGGCACAGCAGTTGCAATCCGACCGCGAAAGGGCTCTCCATATCCTGACGTTACGCATGCAAAGATCGGTTAAATCATAAGAAATCAACAAACTGACAAGGCAAGCTGAATGTTAGCGCACATTTATTTCACAAGGCGGAGGGCGGTGGTAGGGTCACCTTCCTTCAGTTCCTTCATAAAGGGTAAGTTTGACAGGTTTGAGCACCGCTGTCAAGAAATCCACACGAATTCAACATCGCATATAAACAACACATTATGAACCTCCAGGCCTTCCGTCATCATCTCGCCCGCCATCCCTTCTGGGTCTACGTTGTCATCTTCCTGCTGAGCCAACTCACGGCGGGTATGCTTGCTGGCATTTTCCATTTTATGCCTTTTGAAAGAGGCATTAGCACCCAGTGGACACTCTCCATTACACTATTCTTGGCGAACGTTTTGGCCATCCTTCTCTTTTTTCTTTATCGGCCTCGCAGCATCACACGTACGTCCACCCTCGCAGGCATACGCCGCCCGAAAGCGCAGCGGACCTGGCTCTGTTTCGCGCTTGCACTCCCTGTGATTTTGCTGGTTAACCTCTTCCAGGAGGTATTCCTCAATCTGCCCGACCTCGTCGGCGAGCAGACGTTCAAGCTGATTATGTACAATCCCATCGGCATGCTGACGGTCGCCGTCCTTGGTCCTCTAGCCGAGGAGCTGCTCTTCCGCGGAGGCGTACAGACCGACCTGCAGCTGCACGACTCCGGGCAGGGTCCCTTCGTGGCAATCGGCATCACCGCAGCCATCTTCGCCCTCGTCCATTTGAATCCCGCCCAGATGCCGGCTGCCCTCGTCATCGGCGTCCTGCTCGGCTTTGCTTATTGGTGGACAGGCTCGCTCGTGGCTCCCATCCTTATTCACGTATTCAACAACTCCTTCGCATGTGCGATGGCTATCTTTTCGCCCGACAACGACAGCATGATCTCCTTCCTCGGCGGACGTGTCGGTGCTGGCATCGCGGCCGTGGTTAGCCTCTTTTGCCTTGTTCTGGTCGTGCGAAAGATAGGTCAAGAGAGCAAAAAAGATACGGAAATCGCATAAAAAACATTTTTTTCCTATATATATAAGGTGTAAATCGCTTTTTTTGTGTAGTTTTGCGGCCAAATTTGGAAATTAAGCAAAACTATGCCCAAAAATCTTGTTATCGTAGAGTCTCCAGCCAAGGCCAAAACCATCGAGAAGTTCCTTGGCAAAGACTACAAAGTGATGTCGTCCTATGGTCACATCCGTGACCTGAAGAAGAAAGACTTCAGCATCGACACGAACACCTTCATGCCTCAATACGAAGTCCCCGCCGACAAGGCACATATCGTCAGTCAGCTCAAGCAGAACGCTAAGAAATCGGATGTCGTCTGGTTGGCATCTGATGAGGACCGCGAGGGAGAAGCCATCTCCTGGCATCTGCAAGAAGTGCTGAAGCTGAAGCCCGAGACCACGCGTCGCATCGTCTTCCACGAGATTACCAAGCCCGCTATCCTCTCAGCCATCGAATCGCCGCGTAGCGTCGACATGGCTTTGGTCAACGCGCAGCAGGCTCGTCGCGTCCTCGACCGCATCGTCGGTTTCAAGCTCTCGCCCGTGTTGTGGCGCAAGGTCAAGCCGAGCCTCAGTGCTGGTCGTGTGCAGAGCGTAGCCGTTCGCCTGATTGTCGAGCGCGAGCGCGAGGTGCAAGCCTTCAAGAGCGAGGCCTCTTTCCGCGTGGTGGGCATCTTCGCCCTGGCAGACGGAGGACAAGTGAAGGCCGAACTCAACCGCCGCTTCGCCACACGCGCCGAGGCTGAAGCCTTTCTCCGCGCTGCGGCCGATGCGACCTTCACCATCGAGGACGTTCAGACGCGTCCCATGCATCGTTCGCCTGCCCCTCCGTTCACGACGAGTACGCTCCAGCAGGAAGCAGCCCACAAGCTCGGACTGCCCGTGGCACAGACGATGCTTGTCGCTCAGCACCTCTACGAGAACGGTTTAATTACGTATATGCGTACCGACAGT
>CADCOX010000377.1 GCA_902803195.1 uncultured Bacteroidales bacterium | reverse complement strand
TGTTGACCGAGCTCATAGTTGATTTGAGTGAAATCCATTGAAGATGTATTTGTTTGTTTTTATGATTCGTAGGATGAAAGTGGGCGAGGGGGCACGCAGAAGGGGTTGCCGACGAGTTTGCTGATGGTCACCATCTTGAACTTGAAGGCGTTGTTCTTGAGGCTGCCGTTGGTCATGGCCGATCCGATGCAGTACTTGGAGAAACCGTGGGGTTTGATGCGGACTTGGCGTAGCATCTCGAGGATGGGCGAGAAGACATTGCCGTCGCGTTTGAGTTCGATGATGACGAGGTCACCTGTGCCAGCATCGCAGTCAGTCTCGAAGTTGTGGAATTGTACATTGAAATCGATAGTCAGGCGCTCCGTCTTGCCATAATTGACAAGAGTGATGCGCTGGAACTGGTTCTGAACCGTAGGGATGATATCGTCGAAGGTGGCTCCCGTGAGGCCTTGGATGAAGGGCGTACCGCCGGCATCGATGACGTCCTGTCGCTCCTGCGAGGGAACGGTGATGCGCTTCTTCTTCGTGCGACCGTGGTTGTTTTTGGTCTTCACCTCGAGGAAGGTCAGGTCGCTGTCGACATAGGTGCGTACGCGAATCTTCTGTCGAGGTGCGTGCGTGTTGTGATGCTCGAGGTAGAAACGATGGGTAGGCGTGTCCCAGTAGGTTGTCCGATAGGCCGCGATGCGCTTGTCGTCAATCTGTTGGACGTAATACTGCCCATGGGCCAGTTCCAAGAGTTCGACCAGCTTGCGTTTGCTGGTGACGAATTTGGTGTCGGTGCGGTTCATGAGCTTGATACCGCTCATCTCATTGAGGGAGATGGGAGCTAGCTGTACAAGCCATTGACGTATGTTCTCGTCTGCTTTAGTCATTTATAAGGGCATTTTCGGTTGCAAATATAGTGATAACTTTATATTTAGAGCGCTGAAAATGTAACTTTTTGCATATCCGATACGTTTTTTTCGATAAAATAGCGTTTTGTATCGACGAAAAACGCTATCTTTGTCCCCGCAAGACTTGAAAAAGCCAATCTAACTGAACTCAAAACCTAAAACTCAACATACATGGCAGAATACAAAGAAATCCTCTCCGCCGCCGATGAGCGTATGGAAGAAGCAGTGATGTACCTCGATGAGGCACTATCGCACATTCGTGCCGGCAAGGCCAACGTGAAATTGCTCGATGGCATCCGCGTCGATAACTATGGCGCTATGGTGCCCATCAACCAGTGTGCAGCCGTCACGACGCCTGACGCCCGCACCATCTCCATCAAGCCTTGGGACAAGACGATGTTCAAGGTAATCGAGAAGGCCATCATCAATAGCGACCTGGGCATCATGCCTGAGAACAATGGCGAGATCATCCGCATTGGCATTCCGCCCCTCACCGAGGAGCGCCGTAAACAGCTCGTGAAGCAGTGCGGTAAGGAAGTGGAGCAGGCCAAGGTAAGCGTTCGCAACGCTCGTCGCGAGGGCATTGAAGCTCTCAAGAAGGCGGTGAAGGACGGCTTGAGCGAAGATTTCCAGAAGGACGGCGAGAGCGAGCTCCAGAAGATGCATGACAAGTTTGTCAAGCAAATCGACGAACTGCTTGCTGCCAAGGAGAAGGAAATCATGACAGTGTAAGGCCCTTGACTGGACTTGTCATTCGAAATACAGGAAGCTGGTACGACGTCCGAACGGACGACGGCCAGTTTTTTGCGTGCAAGGTGAAAGGCAACTTCAGGCTGCGCGGCATCCGCAGCACGAACCCCGTCGCCGTCGGTGATCGTGTTGATATTAAGCCTACTGCAACCGAATCGACGCCCGACGGTTCTCCGTCGAGCCCTCCTACAGCCCTTATCACCGAGATTCATGATCGCCGCAACTATATCATCCGTCGGGCCTCAAATCTCTCGAAACAGAGTCATATCATCGCTGCCAATGTAGATCTGGCAGGACTTATCATCACCATCGCTCATCCCGAGACTTCAACCACGTTCATTGATCGCTTCCTCGCTACGGCTGAGGCTTATCGCGTACCCGTGGTCCTTATATTTAACAAGGTAGATCTCTATGGCGCAGACGAGCTTCGTTATCTCGAGGGCGTCATGACGCTCTACCGCTACCTCGGCTACAACTGTCATGCCGTTTCGGCCAAAACCGGTGAAGGTATTGCCGCACTTGTGGACGACCTGCGCGGTAAGACAACCCTCTTCAGCGGCAATAGTGGCGTAGGTAAGAGCACGCTCCTCAATCGGATTGTACCGGAGGCCCGCGCCAAGACTGCCGAGATCAGTGTCGCTCACGACCAAGGCCAGCATACCACGACGTTCTCTGAGATGTACGACCTCCCGCAGGCAAGCTCTTCCGAAGCAGAGTTGGCGGACGCCTCCGATTCAGGTCGTATCATCGACACTCCGGGCATCCGTGGCTTCGGCACCTTCGATTTCGAGCGTGAGGAGGTGTCGCATTATTTCCGCGAGATTTTCCAAATCGGCCGTGACTGCCGTTTCTCCAATTGCACGCACACCCATGAACCCGGCTGTGCCGTAATGAAAGCTCTCGACAACCATGAGATTGCCGAGAGCCGTTATCAGTCGTATTTGTCGATGCTCGAGGATAAAGATGAGGGTAAGTACCGCGAGCGTTTCTGACGCTTACTACTCTTTAGCCGTTTTTTTTCTGTTGCGCTTTACTTGTCACCAATCTTTCCATCGCGGAAACTCATGGACATCGTATGCGCAGACCGAGGTACAAGGTAAGCGTTGAAGTCTATCTGCCAGTTGCTTAGGTCGAGGCTCATGAAGCCTTTAGTGATTACGATGGGATAGTTGCTGATGACGACTTCGCTGGTGCTGGGGTTGCGATTAGGCATGGCGATGCTGTCGACCTTTGCCGAGAAATCCCAAGCTGAGCGGTCTTCGCGCAGCGTTGCGGTGATGGGTTTGCTGAAGATGTAAGCGGTGTCGTTCTTCGTGACGCTGACTGTCTTGATCGTCGCCTTGCCCCAGGTCTCGCTCTCAAAGACAAGGTCGCAGGTTGAATTGCCAGAAGCATCGGAACCTAAAGAGACAATCGTCAGTTTGTCTCCTTCAGAAGGGATGTAAGCCGCATAAGCATTGCTGCCCCAAGTCCAGCCCTCGTAGGTACCTGCGAGCGATGCCACGGGGTCGATGATGGGTTTAGGTTCATCATTTTCATCTTTGCAGCTACTGACGAACGCAGTACTGAGCATCAGCGCCACAGCCAAGAAAGAAATCTTTCTGTTCATTGTTTTTATCATAGATTGTGTTAGGGTTGTGTTTTGACGGCGCAAAGATAAGCGTTTTCTCGCACATACGCATAAAATAAATTAGGTAATCTTTCTGCCAAAACGCAGAATACCCACTTTTTCTTTCCTTTTCTCCCGTTTTTGTTCTATCTTTGCACCTGCAAACAAAATCGGACTCATTTATGCACCTTCTGATAGCAGTCTTATTTGCCCTCATTGTGCCAGAGAATGCAGACTCTCTGCGTACGACAGACATTGAAGAGGTGGTGGTTGTCTCCACCCCAAAGGAGAATCTGCGCCTGCGCCGTCAGCCCCTCTCATCGTCGTCGTTCTCCCAGGCTTCGATGAGCGAACGTGGTATAGTGGGTATCAAAGATTTTTCGGCCGAGGTGCCTAATTTGTTCATTCCTTCCTATGGCTCACATTTGACGACAAGCGTCTATGTCCGTGGCATTGGATCGCGTATAGGTACGCCTGCCGTAGCGCTCTATATCGATGGCGTTCCCCAAGTGTCGGCTGCCAGCTACGACTTTAACTTCGCTGCCGTCGATCGTGTTGATGTCTTGCGCGGGCCACAGTCGACGCTCTATGGTCGCAACTCAATGGGCGGTGTCATTCGTGTATTCACCAAGAACCCGATGCAGTATCAAGGCACCGATATTACATTTGATGCCAGTCATGCTGCAGGCAAGGCTCCGAGTGGTCGCAGCGATGGCGGTGGCATAGGTCGTTATCGCCTAAATCTTACCCACTACCAT
>CADCOX010000376.1 GCA_902803195.1 uncultured Bacteroidales bacterium | reverse complement strand
GAACTCATCCTGCGACTGCGCGGCAACTTCCTATGGCCTGCCATGTGGGGATGGGCTTTCTATGCCGACGACCCGCTCAACTCGCCTACAGCCAATGAGATGGGCATCGTCATCGGTACCAGTCACCACGAGCCTATGGCGCGCGACCATCAGGAGTGGGTGCGCCATCGTCGTGAGTATGGAGCGTGGGATTACGTGTCGAATCAGACCGTCATCGACCGCTTCTTCCGCGAAGGCATGCGACGTGCTCGCGACACCGAGGACCTCATCACCATCGGTATGCGTGGCGATGGCGACACGGCTATGGGTGTTGCCGAGGGACATGAGGAGGAGCGCCCCGACGAGCAACGTAACATCCAACTGCTCACTAATATCATCAACAATCAGCGCGACATTATCCGTCAGGAGACGGGCCGACCCGCCAAGGAACGTCCGCAGGTGTGGGCTCTCTACAAGGAGGTGCAGCGCTACTATGATCTCGGTCTGCGCGTGCCCGATGACGTCACCATCCTCCTCTCCGATGACAACTGGGGGGATGTCCGCCACCTGCCTAATGCCGAGGAAAGGCGTCGCAGCGGCGGATGGGGAATGTACTATCATGTGGACTATGTAGGTGCTCCTCGCAACTCCAAGTGGCTGAATGTCACGCCCGTGCAGAACCTATGGGAGCAGATGACACTTACCGCTCAGTACGGCGTCGACCGCCTCTGGGTGCTGAATGTCGGCGACCTGAAGCCCATGGAGTATCCTATCTCCCTCTTCCTCGATATGGCTTGGAAACCCGACCGCTACACGGCTGCCACACTCCACGAACACACTGTCTCTTGGTGTCGGCAACAGTTCGGAGCCGAATATGCCGATGAGACCGCACGCCTGCTTAACCTCTACAGCAAATACAACGGTCGCATCACGCCCGAGATGCTCGATGCACGGACCTATGACATCGAGTCTGGCGAGTGGCATCAGGTCGTGACCGATTACCGAGCCCTTGAGGCCGATGCACTGCGACTCAATAGTCTACTGCCTGAGCGCTATCGCGATGCGTTCTTCGAACTGGTGCTCTTCCCCATTCAGGCTATGGCCAACCTCTACGAGATGTACTACGCGCAGGCTATGAACCACTACGCCTTCGAGCGCAAGGACCGTCAGACCAACACATGGGCCGCACTCGTGGAGCGTTGCTTCCGTCGCGATTCCGTTCTATGCGCAGCCTACAATAACGTCCTTGCCGATGGCAAATGGAAAGGGATGATGACGCAGAAGCATATCGGCTATAGGGGCTGGAACGACGATTTCCCGCGCGACCGCATGCCAGAGGTGAAGCGACTTGCTGAAGGAGAGGCCGTCGAGGGGCATTGCATCTTCGACGTTCCCCGCACCAATTGCCTGAGCATCGAGGCTGAACATTTCTACGAGGCCAGCGCCCCCGAGGGCACGGCTTGGACGGTGATTCCCGACATGGGGCGCACCCTCAGTGCCATCAGCCTTCAACCCTACAACAAGGCAGTCACAGGCGCACGCCTGACCTATTGCATCCAATTGCCCGAAAAGCTGGCTGATGGCACGGAGGTCAATGTGCATGTCGTCACCAAGAGCACGCTTGCCTTCGAGCGCAAGGAAGGGCATCGCTATCAAGTAGCTTTCCGTGGCGGCAAGTCCGTGGAGGTCAACTACAATGGCAATATGAACGAGGAAGACGGAAATATCCACACGCACTACTATCCCGTCGTGGCGCGCCGAGTCGTCGAGAAGAAGGTCACGCTTCCTGTGAGTCGCAGTGCCGACGGACGTCTTTACCTTGAGCTCTGCCCCCTCGATCCTGCCGTCGTCTTCGAGAAGATTGTCATCGACTGGGGTGGCTACACTCCTCAGTACCTCTTCGGTCGCGAAGGCCGCTGGCATCGATAATTGAAGTGATTTAACTTATAGGCTCGAGCTCGACTCCTTCATACTCACAACTCGACTCCTAACGCTTCACTTCATAACTTCTCTAAACTCTAAACTCACAACTCTAAACTCACAACTTTTCAATTTTTCATGAAGCGAATACTTCTATCACTATTCACGCTGGCCTTGACCTTGTCGGTAGCTGCAAGGTCACTCCGATTGACAGTGACCGACACGCGTTACCAGACCATTACAGGTTTCGGCGCTGCCTGCTGCGACGGTGCCATGTGCCCTTTTGGCAATGATACGCAGCCTGTGAAACTGCTTTACGGCCCTACCTCCAAGATTGGCTTGAACATTATGCGAATGGAGATTTCTCCTAATTTTGTTGGCGACATCATTGTCCCTGAATGGGGCAACTGGGACTCGCCCTACGACTGGAAGGGCTCGCTG
>CADCOX010000375.1 GCA_902803195.1 uncultured Bacteroidales bacterium | reverse complement strand
GGCATGTTCCTCACCACCGAGTGCGTCATCTGCGATGCCAAAGAGGACAAGCCCGAACTCCCCATGGGCGGCGCTCCCGGCATGGGCGGCATGATGTAATGCGCGCAACCCTATCTAAATAAGAGACTCTGTTTCAGAGAGGGGGCATTCACTCAATCGAGTGGATGTCCCCTCTTCGTTTGCGTACTTAATTCAAGTTTCGGTTTTTATGAAGAACTTCTTCGCTCGGCCCTACGGGATGCTTCGCTCTGCGAAGAACGCCCAAGCAAGCGGAGCTTCCGAAACTTCAATTAGTACAAGTGTAACTACACATATAGTGATTTACACTAATTGGACCAATTCCATATTCCTCTATCTACCTCTATCTAAAGAGTGTAACGCCCGCCTATCTGTATAGGGGCGGGCGTACACTAAACGAATCAAAAATTACACAAACTCAACTTTCGCAAGCTCCGCTTGCGGTTAAATTATTTAATGATTCGCGCGCGAGGGTCTCCCCTACCCCTCCTGCACCAGCAGCGACAAGGCCAGCAAGGCAAAAGGTGTCCCATCGCGCCGCAAGCGTTGTCCGACCAGGTCTATGAGTCGCGCCTTCTGCTTGACAACGGCCCGTGTACTCACGCTCAGCAGTTGGGCTACCTCTTCATTACGCAAGCCTTGCTCGAAGCTGAGGTCGAAAAGACGGCGATAGCGCTCGGGCAGTTCATCGATGGCCTCGAACAAGCGTTCCAGCGTCTCCTGCTCGACAAGGCTGCGCGTGAAATCGTCCTCTAACTCAACCTGTTGGCTGAGATATCGCTGTTGGGCGGCATGACTTCGATGGATGCCGACGGCGGCATTATGAATCAGCCGGAAGAGATAAGTCTTCCACTGCCTGCCGTCGACGATGCCCGAGCGATGCTGATAGGATTTGAAGATAGTGTCCTGAACGATATCTTCAGCCATAAGGGCGTGCTGCTCACCCAGCAAACGGGTAGCATACGTGAGCAGGTCGGCATAGGCTTCGGCATAGAAGCTCTCAAGACGACCGCCCTTGAAATCAGCGATGATAGAAGGCGTCAGTTGCATCGGAAGTCACACTTTGACGCGGCAAATGTAAGGAAAAAGCACGAAAATCGTTGTTTTTTGAAAGAAAAAGCGATTCTGAGGTTCCTTTTTTGAACCCATTTGCGTATAAACAGGCAGATAATCATCATCAAAAACATAATACAACAAATGAAAAAAGCTTTTCTTACGCTATGCACGGTGCTTCTGCTCTGCGCCTGCTCTTCCAACAATGGCCCTCTGCTGAAAGGTGTTGCCCAACTCGATGAGGATGCCGAATTTGCCATCAACTACCTGCCCGATGGCGATATCTATCAAGCCAAAGTGATTGACCTTCGTGTCGACTCCATCACGGGAGCTTACGAATTTGATATGGAACTGCCTGAGGGCGTTGCCGACGTCGACCTCTATGTCAACCAACAGATTTTCGGCGCTCATCTCGAGAAAGGAAAGACTACCATCATCGATATCCGTCAGGGCGAGGATGGCGAGTACATCTGCTCGTTCAGCGGCGACAATGCCGACGTCAGCGAAGCCGTATCGGCTGCTGCCTTTGCTTACGACCTCTTCTCGCTTCAAGACATGAGTTATGCCGAGGCTCAGGCTCTTGTGGACAAGCGTCACGCCGAAGCCATGCAGAAGGCCGAAGCCATCAAGGACGCTACACTCAGCGAGTACTACCAGAAACTCTTCAATGCCCGTTACACGGGAATGCGGTTACGCCTGCTGGGCGACCGTGCTGCCGAAGAGAAATGCAAGGAAACCGACTTCCCCGAGTATGCGCAGCTCATCGCCACCATCGACCCCAACAGCGACCTGGACTTCACGGCGATGAACTCCATTCTCTGGGTGATGAATAAGGTCCAAGCCGCACAGCCGACATTCAAGGGCGACTACTCTGGCTATTGCCTCGAGATGATGCGAGTGACCGACTCGCTTGTCACCAACCCCAAGTTGCGCAAGCAGATGGCTTACTGCATCCCGCAGACCTTCTTTGCCTATGGCGATCACGAAACGGGCAAAGAGGAGTTCTGGACACGCTATCAGGAGTTTGCCAAGGACTACCCCGAATACATTGAGGCTTTCAAGAGCGAGTATGAGAAAGTTGTCCAGAACATGGACGGTCAGAAGGTACCCGACATCACTTTGGAACGCCCCGACGGTACGAAAGTCCCCATCTCCTCCCTTCAAGGCAAGTACACCTACATCGATGTCTGGGCGACTTGGTGTGGCCCCTGCTGCAAGGAGATTCCTCACGTGGAGAAACTCGTCGAACTGATGAAGGACAACGCGAACCTGCAGTTTGTCAGTTTCTCCGTCGACAGCGACCGTGCTGCCTGGGAAGCCAAGCTCGAGAAGGACAAGCCCGCCTGGCAACAGTTCATCCTCGATGCCGATGCCAACAAGACGCTCTCGGACGCCCTCGGCATCACAGGCATCCCCCGTTTCTTCGTCCTCGGCCCCGATGGTACTATTGTCAATCAGGACGCCAAACGCCCATCCGACCCCGAGCTAGTGGACTACCTGAATGCTTTGACGAAATAACGTTCAAAGCACAGAAACCTAATCATCAATTATTAATTTTCAGCCAAACGTGAACGACCTTCTATTAAAAGCCATCATAGGCACACTCACGACAGAGGAGAGCGAGCAGCTACGCCTCTGGCGCGAGGCTGACGAAGCCAACGAGCGTTTGTATCAGCGGGCTATGGATTCCGCTTACCTCGAGGGCGAGTACCGCCGTCGTCAGGGTGTCGACACGGCCCGTCCTTTGGCCGCCATGCAGGCACGCGTGGCCCTACACCGTCAGCGTCGCCAACTCACGTGGTGGCGGGCAGCTGCCGCCGTGGCTGCAGTCGTAGCTATAGGCAGCCTGAGTTACGCGTATATGAAAGGAGCGCACGTGCGCGAGGCTTCGAGCCAGATTGTGGCCGGAAGCATGCGCGCTACGCTCCAGATGATGGACGGCGACACGCCCGTGCTCGCCCTGCCTGTGGGCGAGGGCGCCACGGCCGACCAACCCATCAGCGCCGATGGGCTCCTGAACGAGCTGCGCACAGCCCGCTCCGCCGCACAGTCAAGCCCCAAAGAGCCAGACACTCCCACGCCTACTCTCTCGCTCATCACGCCCCGAGGTGGTGAATTTCGCATCACGCTGGAGGACGGCACTGAGGTATGGCTGAACGCGCAGTCCCAACTCGTCTATCCCGAGCATTTCGCCCAGTCGGAGCGTCGCGTACGCGTGTCGGGCGAAGCCTATTTCCACGTAGCTCGCAACGAACAGCAACCCTTCATCGTCGAGGCCGACGGACAGACCTTGCGCGTGCTGGGCACTGAGTTCAATGTCCGTTCCTATGCCGAGGATGCCGATGTCCAGACCACCCTCGTCAGCGGTAGCATCGCTCTGCAGCCCATCGGCGCGGGCGACGCTCAACTGCTGCTGACGCCTGGTCATCAGGCTGTGTTCAGCAAGACGGAGCACGACATCCAGGTTCACAGCGTCGACACCGAGGTGGCCACCAGTTGGAAGGACGGCAAATTCGTCTTTGAGAATCAGACCCTCGAGCAGATCATGCTTACCCTCGCCCGCTGGTACGACTTCACCTACGACTTCGCCGACCGCCGTGCCGCCCAGACCGTGTTCATGGGGCGCATACCTCGCTATGCCGATTTCGCCGATGTCATCGCCATCCTCGAGAGCAGCGGAGGCCTCCACCTGAAGGTGGACCGCCAACACGTGAGCATCGCCAGCAAATGACTCCTAAATAATCGAATGAGATGAGATACCAACTCCTACTCTTCTTCGCCCTGATGGCTGGCGTCGCCCTTGCCCAGGATGCAACATCCACCTACAGTGTCACCTACGAAAACCAACCCATAGAGGCCGTGATGAAGGATATCACGGAACACACCGGCTATGAGTTTGTCTACCAGAAAGATGTCGTCGCGGGCGCACCCACTATCACCGCCATCCTTCGCGATGCAAGTCTCCAGCAAATCCTCAATCGTACTCTGGTAGCGCAATGCCATATCGACTATCGATTGGTCAAACGTACTATCGTCCTGCGCCGCCAGACCACCCCGCAGCGCTTCCTTAAACGTACTGTGACAGGCATGGTCATCGACGACGCACAGGTGCCACTACCAGGTGTCAATGTGCGGCTGCGCGGAACCACCACCGGCACCACCACCGATATCGACGGTCAGTTCTCGCTCTTCGTCGAAGGCGACGAGCCCGTGTTGGAGTTCACCTATATGGGCATGCAGCCGCAGGAACTCCGCCTGCGTTCCTCCAAGGAGCAGATGCTCTTCGTCGAGATGATTTCCACCGAAAACCTGATGCAGGAGGTGCTCGTCACGGGCTACCAGAACATCAAGCGCGAGAATGCCACCGGCTCCTACCAACTCATCTCGTCCAAAGCGCTCGACCAACGCTATACGGGCGACGTTGTCGCCAACCTCGAAGGCCGTGTGCCGGGCCTTGTCAGCTACAACAACGGATTGAACGACGGCGGCGAAAGCGCCCTCAGCATCCGAGGTGTTGGCTCGTTCAACGCCCGCACTAGCCCTCTCGTCGTAGTCGACGGCCTACCCGTAGAAGGCGGACTCGCGAGCATCAATCCCTACAACATCGAGAATATCACCGTCCTCAAAGATGCGGCCGCTGCCAGCATCTACGGCGCGCGGGCCTCCAACGGTGTCATCGTCGTCACGACGAAACGCGCGCAAAGCGAGCGCCTCGACATCGACTTTGCCGCCGACCTCACCATCAGCGAGCGCCGCAACTACGATGACATGCACTGGGCAAGCGCTGCCGAGCTCATCGAACTGGAGCAGCGCAATTTCCAGTACGTCAAGTACAACCCGAATCAGTCCGCTTTCCGTAATATTGAGAGCTATTTCGCCCGCAACCCGCAGGCCCTCAGTCCCATCGTACGTCTGCTGATGGAAAACCACACGGGCCAACTCACCAGCGAACAACTGAAAGCCCAACTCTCTGCCCTCGGCCGCAACGACTATCGCCGCGAATGGCAGGACCTTTGGGAGCGTCCGCAAATCACTCATCAGTACAACCTCAACCTCCGCAACAGAGGCAAGTACGTCAATTCCAGCCTGGTCCTCAACTATCGTGGCGACAACCAAGGCGTGCAGCGAGAGCATCAGAACACGCTGACGTTCAGCTATCGGGGCGATATCGACCTGACGAAATGGCTGTCGATGGAGTTCGGCGCCAATATCATCAACGACCGCTCGAAGACGCATATCTCTTCGGAATGGAACGGCATCAACTCCTTTGCCCCTTACCTGTCGATGTACAACGCCGATGGCTCGCTGGCCGCGATGGAAGCTGCTACGTACTTGGCCGAACCTTCGCTCGCGAACACAAGCCTGGGCTTGAAGCCCGAAGCCTACAACCTCCACGACGAGCTCGGCCGTAATTTCGCTCGGGGGCGACAAACCAACATCCGCTCCTTCGTCCATGCCAAGGCCCGTCTGCTGGAAGGTTGGACGCTCAGCGGGATGTTTCAGTACGAGGACATCTACAACAAGAGCGATGCCTACCTCGAGGCCGAGAGCTACGACATGCGACATCTCTACAACCTCTACACGGCGACCGACGGCTCGCACCTGCTGCCCGATGGCGGTCTGTTGCGCTCAACAACCTCTGAAGGCGCCTACTATACCTTCCGCACACAAACCGACTACAGCCATGAGTTCGGCGGCCGCCATGCCATCGAGGCTCTGGCAGGCTTCGAGTACAGACAAAGTAACTTCAAGACGAATCGCAGTGCTCAGGTGGGATATGACGACGCCTCGCAGACCAATAACATGGGAATGGTCAACTTCGGAGAACTGAAGGACCGCGAAGGCAGCACCTCTGCCCTCGGCCCGTTCTACTCCATGGTGGGCGCTCCGGGCAGCGAGGAGTTCAGCACAAGCGACGTCCTTCACCGCTTCTACTCCATCTACGCCAGCGCAGGCTACACCTACGACCATCGTTATGCGCTCACGGCCTCATGGCGCGTCGACAAAGCCGACCTCTTCGGCGCCGACCCCAAGTACCGCGGACGACCGCTTTGGTCGGTCGGTGCGGGCTGGAATGTCGAGAACGAGGCATTCATGAAGGACGTCCATTGGCTGGATGCCCTGAAGCTTCGCGCCAGCTATGGCCTGACCGGTAACATCGCTCAGGATTTCTCGTCCTACCTCACCGCTTCCGTGGACGTTAACGAGATGAACGGCTCTCGCGTAGCCACACTCAACACACCGCCTAACGACCAATTGCGTTGGGAGAAGACGGCCTCGCTGAACATCGGAGCCGATTTCGCTCTCTGGGGTGGACGGCTGACGGGAGCCCTGGACTTCTATCGCAAGCAGGGTAGCGACCTGCTCACCACGACCGACCTCGACCCGACCACTGGCTGGAGCTCACTGACCATCAACAACGGACGCCTGCGCAATACGGGCGTCGAGCTGCAGCTGAATGGCGAGATTCTGCGCCCTCGCAGTCGCCAGCAGCTGGGCATCAGCCTCGGAGCATCCATTGCCTACAACAAGAACAAAATAACCGCCGTGAACCACGAAGCCACCAGCGGTGCCGAGGCGCTGCAGGTCTACACCCTCCACGAAGGCTATCCCGCCCATGCCCTCTTCTCCTATGATTTCGCAGGCATGCAAACCACGAACGGCATCCAATACTTCGGCTGGCGCGACCACGAGGGGACAGTCCACCACACCGACATCAACACCGAGGAGTTCACGCCTGCCGATGTCCTCTATAGCGGCTCGCTCGACCCGAAGGTCAGTGGTTCGCTGACGCCCGAACTCACGTGGAATGGCTTCACGCTCACGGCCATGTTGGCCTACTATGGCGGTCACGTCATGCGCGCCCGTTATGAGGATTGGACCAGCGACGGCAGTCAGTATGGCTACAATAGCCTGGCCGTCCTCGAGACCGTGCCCGCAGCCTACCTCCGCTATTGGAGCGATGAGACAGGACAAGTGCCCGCCAACGGATACCCCGGCAGCACCAATGTCGTGGGTGAGCCACAATACTGCAGCGCCAACATCGTGCCTGCCGACTACATGAAACTACGCACAATCGTTCTCGGCTATGACTTCCCGAAAGCCCTCTGCCGCAAGCTCAGCATGCAAGCCCTCCGACTCCGACTCCAGATGAACAATGTCTGTACCTGGCATCGCAACAATCTCGGCATCGACCCAGAGGCCAACAATCCCGTCACCGGTGAGACCCTGCTGCGCACACCCAGAAGCTACACCATGAGCATCAGCGCTAAATTCTAAACTTCGCCCTTGATTATGAAACGCTATTTTCTTTTTCTCGTAATACCGCTGTTGATGATGGCCTGTGAGCACCAACTGGACATCGTCCCGAAAGGCAAGGTGACCCTCGGCCGAGTCTCAGAACTGGAGCTGCTGCTGAATCAGGAATACAACCTCGAGATGCTACCGGCTTTAGACCTCGGCGTGCTCGCAGGCGAGAGTCTGGGCATGTTCGACCAAGTCAGCACTATCCTCTCGCAGACCAACACGGTCAAATATGCGCAGATGGCCTTCGACGAGCAGGTGGACCGCGCCACGCTCACGACCAACGACGTCCGCTACGCTGCCCTCTACAAGTACATCAACTACATGAACACCATCGTCGAGAAGATGCCGGATGCCGAGGGCGACGCCGCCCGCAAGCCACAGCTCGTGGCTGAAGCGCGTGTCATGCGAGCCTACCTCCATTGGCTCGTGGTCTGCCTCCACGCCCGCCAATATGACGAAACCACGGCCAAGACCGACGGCGGCATCGCCTACGTCACCTCCACCGATGTCATGGAGCAGAAGCAGAAACTCACTCTGGCCGAGACCTACACTCGCATTCTCGACGACGTCAGCGACGAAGTCATCGCTCAACTGCCCGAGGACCATGGCGATCAAGTCATGCGCGGCGACCGCGCCTGGGGCTATGCCGTGCGCGCCATGGTGCTCCTACAGATGAAGCGTTACGCCGAAGCTTTGCCCTATGCAGAGCAGGCTGTCAAGCTCCGTCCCAACATGTTCGACCGCTCCACGGTCAAGGCCACGGGACAGTGGACGCAGGATCGTACCACGCCCAACAACATCCTCTACATCGGAGCCGGCATACGCGTCTGTCCGACCTCGGAGATGCTGACGCTCGAGACCAATGCCCTCTTTGAGCCGGGCGACTACGTCCGCGTCTACGACAAGCCCGACGGCTGGAGCCAGAACTATGGCGAGAGCTATTCGGGCCTCAACGGCGTTCTGATGTATATGGGCTGGGGCGCGCAATGCAATCCCTACGGACCCACCAGCGAACTGATGCACTATATCCTTGCCGAATGTCTGATTCGCACGGGCGAGTACAGCCGTGGACTCGCACTCGTCGACCAGGTGCGCGCCCTCCGCGTGGAGGACTACGAACCCTTTGTCTCGCGTGCCATCACTACCGAGGCCGAGGCAATGGCCCTACTCCAACGGGCCAAATGGATAGAATGTCTCGGCACTGCCTTCAACTTCATCGACGTCAAGCGTTGGAATTCAGAGCCTGCCTACGCACGCACCGTCAGCCACCGACTAGGCCCGCACGGCACCTTCCACCTCGCCCCCGGCTCACCCCTTTGGATATTCCCGTTCCCCGTCAATGCAGTACGCTATAACGAAAGTCTAACTCAAAACTATTAACAGACCCTCCCCTCACCCTCCCTTGTAGGGAGGGAGTGGTCAAACACTAAACATCTCATTCCATTAACAAGGGTCGCCGCCACTTCCCGACAAGGGAGGGATAGGGCGAGGCCTCAAACGACAAACAACAAACAATGAAAAAGTACCTCTTGATGTTGCTCGCAGCAACAACCCTCAGCCTCGGCTTCACCGCCTGTGGCGACGACGACAAGGAAGACCCCACACCCTCGACGCCCGAAAAGCCTGCCATCAACTTCGACGACTACGCCAACTGCGTTGGCATCGGACTCAACGCAATGATGACCCGCTTCGGCGAACCCACAATGAACATGGGCACCTTCTATATGTACACCCTCGAGGAAGGCAGCAAGACCGCGATGCTTACGTTCATTTTCAATCCTGAGAATAGCACCGTCTACGGTGTCATGCAAACCCTCAATGACAATGCCTTTAAGGCAGCCGACATCAAGGATTATTTCGCCAGCAAATACCACTATTACGGTGCAGAAACCGAATCCTATGAAGACGACGAGACTGGCGAGGTCATCGAACAGGTTGTCTACAGCTATGGCAACACCGAGAAGAAAGAGGACGCCACACTCCTCATCGAGTACGACGGCAAAATCTCTGTAGGCTACTACAATCCCAAGAACGAGCCGGCAGAAATCGAACCCAGTGGCTTTGTCGACATGACGCCCGAAGATGTCGTCAACACCTTCCTCGGCGAAAGCATCGACGACATTCTCGAAGAGTACGACGGTTTCTCCTCCATGGGTTCTACCTACATGGCTTTCATGGACGAGAACGACTACATGATGGGCTTCGCCCTCAATGTCAATGAAGGTGAGGTCGCCTCCATCGTCATCCTCTACAACGAAGATCTCGCCGACGAGGACATCATCGACTACTACAAGAATGCCGGCTACACCATCACCGACACCGGCGAAATCGACGAGGAAGAGGGTACACCCATCTACATCTTCTCCAACGCCAGCACCCGCATCGTCTACTCCTGCTCCCGTGGCGTCGCCACCCGTGCGTAACGACAAAACGCATTGGACGCTGACGTCCGTCTTGATTCAATCAAAAGAGGCTGCTATTACGCCTTAACAGATGAAGAATCAAGTTCTACAGGTTAAGTCCAAATCATCGAAAAAGGGCAATCACGTTGAGTGATTGTCCTTTTTTCACATGCATATATACGCCCCAACAAATAGAATCCCATCTAGGCCTTTGACTATACGCGTAGCCTTTTGCCTACTATACGCGAGACCCTTTACGTATATACGTGAAGCCTTTTGCCTACTATACGCGAGACCCTTTGCGTACTATACGCGTGACGCGATGCGAATATACGTGTAAGCCGATGCGTCCATAGACGAGGTGCGCTGCTTTTTATCGCACATACGCGCATACATTATCAATAATCTCTCTGCTGAATGCAAGTTCCTCCAGGCTATGCCCGCGTCCAAAGGACGACGCTGCCTTGGGCCAAGGAACGCGGCACATCGATAAGGCGTTGGTTGGCGGAGCCTCGGAAGAGAAGGTCGGTATCGCGCTGGGCTGCAACATAAGGTCCGTCGACGAGGACATCGACGAGTTGGAGCAGACGGCGCTGAGCGGGCATGTCGAGGAGGGCCTCGTAACGATAGCCGGTGTAGCACCAGATGTTCTTACGGGTGCGTTGGCGGATGGCTTGAGCAAGGGCGGTGAAGGCCTCGGCCTGCTGCATCGGATCGCCACCGGTGAAGGTGACGCCGGGCGCGAACGGGTCGGCCTCGATGATCTGCATCAGCTCGTCGACACTCATCTCATGGCCGCCGTCAGGAGACCACGACTGAGGGTTGTGACAACCGGGGCAATGGTGGGTGCAACCCGCACAATAGATGGAGGTGCGGAAGCCCGGTCCGTCGACGGTAGTGTCCTCAAGGACAGATAGAATGCGCAGAACGGAGTCACCCCCCTGCCCCTTTGTGTCGGGGAGGGGGGTAGCTTGTTTTTGAGTGGGGGATATCGGATTCATCGGAGTTTATGCATGAAGGGCCATGACTTACCCCGCTCGCCTAGAAGCGATGCTTGACTTTTCAAGGAGAGAGGGGGCTGAAGGAGCGCCTTATTCCTGGAATTCGAGATAATCGGTGTTGTGGATGACGCGGTCGTTGAGCTCGGCGAGCTTGGCTTTATTCCAACGCTCGGTAGTGCCGACGAGGTAGCCCGTGATGCGCTGCAGGCGGTCGAGGTTGGTGCTATGGCAGTGAGGGCATTCCTCGATATGGTCGGCGGTCTCGTAGCCGCAGTCCATGCAGCGAACGCGTGTGTGGTTGACGCTGCCGTAGCCGATGTCCATGGCGTCCATCATGTCGACGATATTCATGACGGCTTCGGGGTTGTGAGTGGCATCGCCGTCAATCTCGACGTAGAAGATATGTCCGCCGCGCGTGAGGTTGTGGTAGGGCGCCTCGACTTCGGCCTTGTGGCGAGCCGAGCACTTGTAATAGACGGGGACGTGGTTGGAGTTGGTGTAGTACTCGCGGTCGGTGATGCCGGGTATCTTGCCGAACTCCCGTTGGTCACCGCGCGTGAAGCGTCCGCTGAGGCCCTCGGCAGGGGTGGCGAGGACACTGTAGTTGTGCTGGTACTGCTGGCAGAAGTCGTTGACGCGGTCGCGCATATAAGTGACAATCTTCAGTCCGAGCTTCTGTGACTCGGCGCTCTCGCCGTGGTGCTTACCGGTGAGGGCAACGAGACATTCGGCGAGTCCGATGAAACCGATGCCGAGGGTGCCTTGGTTGATGACGCTCTCGATGGTGTCGTTGGGGCCGAGTTTCTCGCAACCGACCCAGAGGCTGTGCATGAGCAGGGGGAACTGCTTGGCGAAAGCGGTGCGCTGGAACTCGAAGCGCTCATGCAACTGACGTGCGGTGAGCTGGAGGAGGTTGTCCAGCTTGGCGAAGAAGGCATCGATGCGCTGCTGCTGGTCCTTGATGCCCATGCACTCGATAGCGAGCTTGACGATGTTGATGGTGGAGAACGATATGTTGCCGCGTCCGATGCTGGTGCGGGGTCCGAAGCGGTTCTCGAAGACGCGCGTGCGGCAGCCCATCGTAGCCACCTCATGGATGTAGCGCTTGGGATCGTCGGCGCGCCAGTCGGGGTCCTGATTGTAGGAGGCGTCGAGGTTGAGGAAGTTGGGGAAGAAACGGCGAGCAGTGACCTTGCAGGCGAGGCAGTAGAGGTCGTAGTTGGGGTCGGTGGGCAGATAGCTGACGCCGCGTTTCTTCTTCCATATCTGAATGGGGAAGATGGCGGTGACGCCGCTGCCGACGCCCTCGTAGGTGGAGTTGAGGATCTCGCGGATAATGCATCGTCCCTCGGCGCTGGTGTCGGTGCCGTAGTTGATGGAGGAGAAGACGACTTGGTTGCCGCCGCGGCTGTGGATGGTATTCATGTTGTGGATGAAAGCTTCCATAGCTTGATGGACACGTCCGACGGTCTTGTTAACGGCATGCTGGATGACGCGTGCTTCGCCCTCAAGACCGTCAAGGGGCTTGACGAGGAAATCGTCCAAAGCGACCTCGTAAAGATGGCTGTAGTCGGCAGCGAAAAGTTCCTCGAGTTTTTTGACTTCCTCGACGAAGGTCATGCGGACATAGGGGGCGAGGTAGAAGTCGAAAGCGGGTATGGCCTGTCCGCCGTGCATCTCGTTCTGGGCAGTCTCCATGCTGATGCAGGCCATGACGCTGGCGGTCTCGATGCGTCGAGCGGGTCGGCTCTCGCCGTGGCCGGCCATATATCCGCCCTCGAGGACGTGGTCGAGCGGATGCTGGACGCAGGTGAGCGACTTGGTGGGATAGTAGTCCTTGTCGTGGATGTGGAGGTAGTTCTTCTGCACAGCCTCGCGGACATCCTCAGAGAGGAGGTAGTCGTCGACGAAGGGCTTAGTGGTCTCGGAGGCAAACTTCATCATCATGCCCGCGGGCGTGTCCGCGTTCATATTAGCATTCTCGCGGGTGACGTCGTTGCTCTTGATGTTAATGATCTCGAGAAACATCTCACGGGTCTTGGCCTTGCGGGCGATGCTACGCTGGTTGCGGTATTGGATGTAGATCTTGGCCACATCCTTGCGGGCGCTCTTCATGAGCTCCAGCTCGACGAGGTCCTGAATCTCCTCGACGGTCATCTGTGCCTTGCCGCGCATGGCGATGCGGTCGGCAATCTGATGGACGAGATGCTCGTCCTCACCTTCGTTGGTGCGTAGCATGGCCTTGCGAATTGCGGCCACGATTTTCTCTTCGTTGAAGCCGACGATGCGTCCGTCGCGCTTGACTACAGTCTGGATCATAGTTTGTCTGTCGTTTAACGTTTATCGTTTAACGTTTTGAGATGTATGGGTTAAAGTATCGATTGAATATCATCGCAAGAACGGACCTGATTGAGCAAATCCGAAAGACGGTGCAAAGGTATATTGTTTACCTGATATGTGCAAGAATTTACAAGAGAATTTTTCAAAGTTTTCCAAAATATTTTCAATCAGCATTGATAATGAGCGAGTTGAAAAATCAAGACGCGCGAAAAGTTTTCCAAAACGAAAACCTGCGAGCACGAATAGTTTCTCAATCCGCACAACTTAACCTACACACAGGCACGGAATCACCGAAGGGTCAATCGTTTGTGTTTATGGGAAGAAAAAAGGGCAAAAAATGCATATTTCCGCCGCTTTTCTTGGAGTTATGGAGAACTTACACTACTTTTGCTGCGCAAAACCTCTTAAAACAGAAAAGATATGAAGAAGCTATTATGGGTACTGCCATTGGCAGTTATCGTCTTTGCAGCTTGCAGCACGGTCAGCATGACGGGCCGCAAGCAACTGAATCTGGTGTCGGAGTCGGAAATCCTCTCGGCCAGTCTGACGGAATATCAGAGTTATATGAAGACGGCTAAGGTGTCGACCGACGCCAATGCCACAGCCATCGTGAAGAATGTGGCTCAGCGCATCGCCGCTGCAGCCGAGGCTTACCTGACGGTCACCGGACAGACGGCCGACCTGCAGAACTATGCGTGGGAATGCAACCTCACGGAGGATCCCAACCTGAACGCCTTCTGCATGCCTGGCGGCAAGATTGTCGTCTACTCGGGCATGCTGAAACTCATCGGCAATGGCGCCGACCGTGATGACGAGTTGGCCGCCGTGATTGGCCATGAGGTAGGTCATGCCATCGCCAAGCATGGTCAGGAGCGTGCCAGCCAACAGATGCTGGCGAGCATGGGCAGCTCTGTCCTGGGCGCCGTCGTAGGCGGTGCCAGCGCCGAGACACAGCAGATAGTAGCTACAGCCTATGGCATGGGAACGCAGTACGGCGCACTGCTGCCGTTCTCGCGTAAGCATGAACTGGAGGCCGACTACATCGGCATCGTCCTCGCCACCATTGCGGGTTATGATGCGAATGCTGCCGTGACGCTCTGGGAGAAGATGGAAGCATCCAGCGGTGGTGCTTCGCCCGCGCCCTTCATGAGCACACACCCCAGCAGCACTAAGCGCATCAGCGAGCTACAGAAGAACATCCCGAAGGTGAAGGCCGAATACGGCACAGCCTCGCAACCAGCCGCCACGACCTCAACGAAGAAAGCCACTAGCACGATGTCATCGACGAAATCGGCGACCACCGAGAAAGGTACGGGCTTCAAGATTGGATAAGCGGAACTGTTGAAACGTTGAAACGTTCTTCGCCGCGAGGCGGCAATGCCGAACGGAAACATTGAAAAGATAAAAAGTTGAAAGAAGGAAATATAAAGGCCGTCGTATTCGACCTCGACGGCACACTCCTCAATACCCTTGATGATTTGGCCGCCGCCACGAACTGGGCGCTCAGGCAGAACAACCTGCCGGAACGAACAACAGAGGAGGTGCGTATGTTTGT
>CADCOX010000374.1 GCA_902803195.1 uncultured Bacteroidales bacterium | reverse complement strand
GGGGTTACCCCAGTACATCCAAGCCTGTCCCTCCTTATCAATGAAGACCGTGGGATCTATGTCATCCCAATGTTCCTGCTGCCACACGAGCGGTTTGCCCAGTGGGTCGCGGAAAGGACCATAAGGTGAGTCGGACACGAGTACACCGATGCCGTGGCCATGGAGAGGGGCATAAAGATAGTATTTACCATCGCGTTCAACCGTCTGTATAGCCCATGCGCCATTGTCGCGCGAACGCCACTTGAAGTCGCGCAACGAGGCCACGGGGCCGTGATCCGTCCAGTTGACCATATCAGTGGTGGTGTACAGCAGCCAATCGTACATGAAGAAGCCTGCAGAGTTACGCTCGCGGGCATCGAGAATCTCGTCGGGATGTGAGTCGTGGCTGACATAGAGGAATACCGTATCACCGATGACGAGCGGCGATGGATCAGCCGTGTAATGCGTCTGAAGGATGGGCAGGTTGACATCTGCGTCATCGCTCATCTGCCACCAATCGAGGTTGAAGAGTTTGGGACCCTTACGTCCATGGAAAGAGAGGTAGAGGTCGTGGACGCCCGTAGCCAGACGAGGCAATGGAGCCGTGAAGGTCTGCCACTGTTCCCAACTACCCGTGCCATCTATCTCAATGGAACCGAGAAGGCGACCATGAAGGCTATCGACGTGCAATTCGATTCGACCGCCACGCAGGGCTGAGGCGGCACGAACCGTAAATTGTCGAGCACCCATCACGCCAAAGTCAACGTTGTCGAGGCGCAGCCAGTCACCATTGTGGATATCGCTGACATAGACCGATAGTTCTGGGCCATTGCTCCGCCCACCAGGACCACGGCGGGAATCGACGCGGTACTGCTCAGTGTGCAGGCCATAGCTGTAGGCCATCGTCTCGGCTTCTACACGACGGAAGGGATTGAGAGTCGCAATAGGCTGCACGCCTTCGCGCGTAGGATGAATCGTGGGGAAACGGCCGTCAGCAGTATATTGGAACTCTTCGACAGCTGCACTGCGTCCGAAGCCACCCCCACCAGGCAAGTGACCTGTATGATAGAAGAAATAGTGATGGCCACGGAAAGTGACGGCGCCACAATGATTCGTGAAAGAGTCCGTACCGCCAAGGGGCATAATCTCGCCCTCATAGTGCCAAGGGCCTAGGGGTGATGAGGCAGAGCTGTAACTGATGTGCTCAGGCACTCCACCTGCGGCATAAAGGAGATACCAAGGCGAAGCAGCACCGACAGGGCTATGCATCAACCAAGGACCCTCGACGTATGAATCGCGATATTTCTTGTCTTTCTCTCGTTGGTTGGCCGGCGGAGCACCGAAACCTTCCTCAGTCATATCGACAAGATGGACATCGCCCTTCGTATGGACCATATCCTCACGGAGTTCGAGGGCATAGATGCGAGGATTGCCCCATAGGAGCCAGGCCTGACCTGTCTGCTCGTCAATCCAGACGGTGGGGTCGATATGATCCCATGAGCCGTTCTCGTAGAGTGGACGGCCGAGTGCATCGCGATAAGGACCTTCGGGACGATCGGCTACGGCTACACCAATGGCCATCCCCCCAGAGAGCTTGGAATGAGCACAGATATACCAATAAAACTTTCCGCCCCGCTCTATGACTTGTGCAGCCCACGCACGATCGTCGGCCCATGAGAAACTCTCGAGCGCCAGCGGCGAGCCAAGATCCTGCCAATTGACCATATCACGAGTGCTGTAAACACGCCATTCCTGCATCCAAAAGAAGTCTGCTCCAGCCTCATCATGACCAGTGAAGACATAAAGGACAGAGTCGCCTACGTTGAGCGGCGCAGGATCAGTCGTGTAGCAGGTCTGCACGATGGGATTGCGATAATGAGCTGCAGCCGTCACCTCGGCAGGCGAGGGCTTGGCAGGCTGCGCAAAGGCACTGGGGATGAAGGCTGGCACCGCAGCCTGTACGAAGGCCAAGAGCACGAGGGCTATCGTACGAGTTTTCATAAGCTTCATGATTCAGTTATTGGGTTATTGGATGAATAAGCATCTATCGAATGACGGTTTTCTTACCGCCCACGATGTAGATTCCTGCGGGCAGTCCACGTAGAGCTGAGGCGCCGCCGGAAGCACGGCGGATGAGTTGGCCTGAAAGGGTATAGACAGCCTGAGGCTTTTGGGCAGCTGCATCAGCAATGTCGTCAATAGCCGTCTGAGGCGAATAGTCGTCGTTGTTGGTCAAATACATCTCATCGACGACAATCGTGCCATTACCGTTAGCCCAGAAATCAACGATATGGATGTTGTTGGTCTCTAAGGCTTGACCCTTCTTGCCACCCGAAGTATACTTAGCCTTTGATAGGTCAATGACAATCTGCTTCTTCGACCCGAAGGCAGGCGACTCACAACAATCGCTCCAGATGCTGTTGGCTGTGAAGATATTCAGATGAGCATCACAGTTCTGGACGCGTTTGAGTTTGATAACCAGATAGCGGTAGGCCGAGAAGTCAGCTCCATTGGGATACTCCCAACCCATTTGTCCCCATTGGCCAGGCTTGAATGTACGGGTGCTCTCGGTATAAGTGCCGTTGGCAAAGAGATTAGGATTGATGTATTGAGCGCCGAAGGGGAAGAAGGTGCTGCGAACGTTGAACGTAGTCGTGAGTTCGTTGCCCATAGGATCGGTGAAGGTTGCCGTCACCCGAGCCGTACCTTCGGCCAAGCCGCGCAACTGACCGTTCTGCATCGTGACAAGGTCTTCGCCAGCAATGGCGTAATGAGCTTGAGCAGAGACATTCTCGGTATGTCCGTCGCGATAAGTGGCGACCAACTGAAGAGGCGTGGTATTGCCGACCATGATCTCTATCTCTTCAGCCGTAGGTGCAAGTTTCTCGGCCGTCAACATGTCAGCACTATAGCCCTCGAAGGTGGCAGGATAGAACATCGACTCATCGTACTCAGTCTCGGTCGAGAACCAGTCGAAGTCGGCATAACCCTCGCTGTCTGCTTGAGCAGCATAGCAGAAGAGGCCAAAGCGTGCGCCTACAAAGACCGTGAGGTTGAAGCTGAGTGTCGTCTCATCGCCAAAGTTGATATAGGTCTTGTTGTCCAATGAGTAAGCAAACTTCGCACGGCTCGTACTCTTTGTAACAGAGGCACGCAGGTAGATGACGCTGTCAATGTCGACAGCCTTCACCTGTTCCTTTGGTTGGAAACTACTGGACGTGCGCAACGAGTCCTGTCGCCAGATGAGTCTGCGCTGGCCGTCCTTCATCTCGACTGCGATGAAAGCGTAGGGATCCTGCAGAACGCAGATGCCAGCGCGGTCGCCCTCGGTGAGTTGACTGACATCGAGGCGGACGGTACCCGTGGAAGGGGTGCTCTCCTTGCCATGGAAGGCATAGATGCGTTGCGTAAGCATATTACGGGCCTGAGTCAGGCGGTTGGCAGCACCGGAGGTCTTCAGACGAAGCCATCCTGGACGCTCGAACAACGACCATGCTCCATCGTCGGGATTATGATTCCATTGCCACTGCTGACCTAGAGGATAACTGCGGAAGTTATCGTTGGTCGGTAGCTGATGACGTGGCATAGGACGGGCCGTCTTGGGCTTGAAATAGGTATCATAAGGCACACCTTTGTTGCCCACGATGGGCCAATCCTCTTCCCACTGCACAGGCTGCATGTTAGGCATTCGACCCAGACAACCGAGGTCTTCCTGCATAATGGTCCACCACTCACCAGTCGGGGTGTCGAAGAGAGCGCCCTGATGGACGGTGTTTGGCTTGCCATCGATGGTTTTCTCCACCAACATCTTCTCCTCGTAGGGACCGAAGATATTCTTGGAACGGAAGACGGCCTGCCCACTGGGCCAACCGCCATAGGTAGCGTAGATATAGTAGTAGTCGCCAATCTTGTAGAGGTGACAGCCTTCGAGACCGGACTTGTCACTGATGACACGCTTCTCCTGTTTGAAGTTGAAGTCCTCGTCGAGTTCGCACATCTGAATGTTTCCGATGCCACAAGCCACATAGACCTTACCGTTGTCGAAGAGCATGCCGGGGTCGTAGTAGATACGCGAGAGCTGGCGTTTCTCCCACTTGCCTTCGGGGTCGGTGGCGGTAAGAAGCCATCCGCCTGCATCATTACCGTTGATGAGGAGATAGAATTTGCCATCGTGATATTTCATCGAGCAGGCCCACATGCCAGCGGCATAGGCATTCTGCCCATCGATGAGGCTGTAGCGGTCGCGCGTAGAGAGTTGTGTGAGCGGCTGAGCGCAGTATTCCCAGTTGACGAGGTCGGTACTCTTGAGGATAGTAGCCCCTGGGAAATGATGCATGGTCGTGCTGACCATATAATAAGTATCGTTAACACGGATGACATCGGGGTCGGGGAAGTCGGCAAAGATGAGAGGATTGCGATACTTGCCATTCCCCTGGTCGCTGACGGAGACCTGTTTGAAGTCGGCATGAGGCCAATCGCGAGTATAGTAGTCGGCATACCAGTCCATGCAAGCCTTGCCGCAAGCCTCCTCGTAGCCGCCGAATGCAGGCACGACCTTGTTCTTCTGAATGAGCGTGTCGACGTCGATGAGGCAACTGGTTCCGGACAAGGTCATAGAGATATT
>CADCOX010000373.1 GCA_902803195.1 uncultured Bacteroidales bacterium | reverse complement strand
TCGGTGGAACAAGAGTTCGTCCTTGAAATAACCTCCCTCGGTGAAGCCGTTCTCAAGATAACTGTCGAGGATGGCCTGTCCCGTCTCCACAAGCCGCTGTTCTCCTGTCTGTTCACCATACTCGATGGAGTTGAAACCATTGAGAATAGTGCGGCCGCAGAAGCCAAGCTGAGCGGAAGGGTAGGGCTTACAGTCATCGCAACGAAGCGAGTGGCCCGAGTGATATTTGATGGGATACTGATCCACATAAGCCTCGCGGAAATAGTTGGCCAACTGAGCCTTCATCTGAGCGGGCGTGTAGAGTGGAGTGATAGGCTCTGGGCGCAGCTCGTCGACGCACAATTGCCACACCTGAGCGACGTGCTCGCCGAAATCCTTGGCCCTGCCTTGATGGATCATCCATCGTAGGGTCTTGCTTTCGCCCTTCTCGAGACGAGCGAAGGCGCAGATGGCGGGCGTCAGTTGCAGCTTGCGGATGTAGCGCTTAGGTGTCTCTTGGTAAGGATAGCCGAAAGCGAGGCAAGCCTTGCCGCTGCTACCTTCAAAGCCGAGATATCCGATAGACGACTGGCCCGAGAGGATGACTTCGCCTTCGATATGCGTGGTCAGTGCTTCGGCGGGAGCATCTAAGACGCGTAGCACGCTCAGCGTCTGCCCTGTGGCGCCATCGTAGACGCTGGTCATAGGCGAGGAAAGGCGGTCTTCGCGGAACGTCCAGTCGCGTGAAGTATGGAACGAAGGTGCTTCGCGAGGTGAACGCAGGTTCTTGTGGTACCAGAAGCCAGGGAGATAAAAATCGCACCCATCAGTGGCAAACGCCGTGGGCAGTAGCGCTCCGATATGAAAATACGCACGCTCGCGTGCGCTCACGGTGAGGGTGAGCAACTGATGATCACCGACGTTAGTGAGTTCTTTGGTGATGACGACAGGCAGTTGATTGTCGGCAACGAGTTGCTGGCCCTGCTGGCGCAATTCATAGGTCGTAGCAGGGTTGCCGGGCTGTTTCAAACTGATGTGGAACTGGGCATCCTCAGCCTTTACGGCCGATGCTATGAGAAGGCTTGCGAGGAGCAGGGAAAAGACTCGATGCAGTTTCATGTTTTTATGTGATGGAAGAGAACGCTTTGAGGCGTTGGTTTTCATGAAGAAATAGATGCGACAGATGGCGTTGGCTCGTCAATGTTGAGCGCGTGCCCACAAGATGAATCGGGCCAAGGCTGCCAGTGCAATGACGAAGGCAGCGATGAGCGAAGGCGTGTAGGGAAGGCCGAGTGTCGTATTCGAGACGAAAAGGAAGTCGCTGACGACAACCGTCATGAAGAGCGCAGGAACGAGGGTGAGCCAGTAGCACTTATGTTCCTTGAACAGATAGACGGTGCAGACCCAAAGCGTCACAGCGGCCATCAGCTGCGTCCCCCAAGCTACGTACTGCCATACGGTGCTGAAGCCCGATGGATTGCCTATCTGCCAAGCCAGCAGGGCGATACCTACGGCGAACACGGGTAGGCTCAACAGCAGACGAGCACGCTTCGAACTTTGGTTGAGATGGAAGGCTTCGGCCAAAATGAGGCGTGCTGAGCGGAACGAACTGCCTCCAGTGGTAATAGGAGCAGCTACAATGCCAAGCAAGGCAAGTATGCTGCCGAAGGTGCCGAGCCAACTGGCGCAGACGATATTGACGACAGTAGGCGCATCGAAGTTTTGAATGAGCGATAGCCCAGAGGCTTCGAACTTGGCAATGAGTTCGGGGGAGCAGACCTCGCGCCAACCTTCAGCAAAGAAGAAGTAACTGGAGATAGTGGCCCAAACGAGGGCTACAATACCTTCGGTGATCATGGCGCCATAGAAGATAGGACGTCCCTGACGTTCGCTTTTCATGCAGCGAGCCATCATGGGGGACTGAGTGGCGTGGAAACCGCTCACGGCACCGCAGGCTATGGTCACAAATAGGGCAGGGAAGAGGGGTTGCTTGAGCCCCAAACGTTCGGCGCCCAAGTTGCTTAAACCATCCCACACCTCGGGCAGTACGGGAGACTTAATGCAGAGCACGATGCCAAGGGCTACGACCATGAACAACATCGACAGGGCGAACAAGGGATAGACGCGACCGATGACTTTGTCGATAGGCATTATGGTGGTGGCTACATAATAGAGGAAAATAATGGCCACCCACATCATCTTCTCACCCCAGATGCCGGCTAAGATGATGGCGGGGCAGTAAACGAAGAAAGCGCCCACGAGCACCATCATCAGCATCGTGAAAACGATCATGGCTTTTCGTGCACCTGAACCCAAGTAAAGTCCCGTGAGTTCGGCTTGGCCGCATCCGTCGTGGCGTAGCGAGAGCATCCCGCTGATGTAGTCGTGGACGGCGCCGCCGAAGATGCATCCGAAGACGATCCACAGATAAGCCGACGGGCCGAACCACATGCCCATGATGGCTCCGAAGATGGGGCCTGTGCCTGCAATATTCAAGAATTGAATCATGAAGATGCGCCACCCTGGCATGACGATATAGTCGACCTTGTCTGCTCGGCGAAGAGCTGGTGTAGGTCGGTCGTCGGGGCCGAACACGCGCTCGGCAACGCGGCTATAGAGGGCATAGCCGAGGACGAGGGCAACGAGTGAAATAAGAAATGAAATCATAGTGTTTGTGATTAAACTATTAGTTAGAAGGGAGGTCGGAGTGACGAGTGACGAATCGCGCTTCGCTCGGAGTGACAAATAAAATTACTTCGCTGAGGAGAATGGTAACTTGAATTCGTCATTTGCCATGAACTTTCGTCATTCATCTTGAATAAACTTTTGTCGCCGCAGTGCTTCAAGGAAGGTCTTGCTCAAGGCTTCGTTATCACGTCGGGTGTAGCGGATGTCGGTGAAGATTTGTGCGAGGGTCTCCTTCTGGTTGATACGGACGAACTCAATATTCTCGGGCAGAGACTCCTTGAGGGCATAGAAAGAATCAATGTCCTCGGGCGTAGGATCGTGATAGGTCTCAGCATGGACGAAGGCTTCCGTGGCGAGGCGGTCGGTCAGTTGTGGCTGCTCGGCCGGCCATCCCACGGTAAGCGTAGCGACGGGGAAGGTGAGCGCTGGCAACTGCAGGACGTCGATAATGCGCTGAGGTTGGTAGATGGTCGTACCGAGGAAGCAGAGTCCAAG
>CADCOX010000372.1 GCA_902803195.1 uncultured Bacteroidales bacterium | reverse complement strand
TTTTGGTTTGAGCAAAAAGCCGACCACGAGTTCTCGCTTCTTAACCAGCAAGACGACCTCGACCTCGTGCGCGTCGTCCGTGAGGGACATGAGACCCTTATCCCTCGTCGCGATATTGTCGTAGGCGACCTCGTCATCCTCTCTACGGGCGATGAGATACCGGCCGACGGACAGCTCCTTGAGGCTACACAGATGCAGGTGGACGAGTCGTCGCTTACGGGCGAGCCGCTGTGCCATAAGTCTGTCGCTCTCGACGAGCAGGATGCGGAGGCCACGTTCCCCTCGGACGTGGTGCTGCGGGGGACGAAACTGTTGGAAGGACACGGTCTAATGCGCGTTACGGCCGTCGGCGACAGCACAGAGGCTGGACATGTCTTTACTGAGACGCAGATTGACGCCTCGGTGCGAACGCCTTTGAACGAACAGCTCGACCGCCTCGGGGCACTTATCTCACGCGCCAGCTATGCCATCGCCACCCTCGTTGTCGTGGGGCGCATCGTCATGTGGCTGGTCGATAATGCTCAATACGGTTCACCGAGCCTTTTCAGTTTCGATTTCCTCGCTTATTTCCTCCAATCGCTGATGCTGGCTGTCACGCTCATCGTCGTGGCCGTGCCCGAAGGCCTTCCTATGGCTGTGACGCTGTCGCTGGCGTACTCTATGCGCAGCATGCTCAAGACGAACAACCTGGTCCGCCGCATGCATGCATGCGAGACGATGGGTGCCGCCACCGTCATTTGCACCGACAAGACGGGCACCCTCACGCAAAACCAGATGAGGGTGGTGGAGATAAAAAGGCCCACTTCAGACCTTCCTACTAGAGACGGAACAGACCCTCGCCCCGCCATCCTTGTGAGAGAGGGAGCAGATACCTTCGAGGATGAAAAGATACAAAGGTCACCGGATTCTTCTCCCCTCCTTGATGGGAAGGGTTGCGGGTGTGTCTTCTCTAACATCGCAGTCAACAGCACCGCCTCACTCGATGGTGGCCGTGTGTTGGGCAACCCCACGGAAGGCGCACTCCTGCTATGGCTCCGCGACCAAGGCGTTGACTATCAAGCGCTCCGTACACAAGCTCGCGTCACGGAGGAGATCCCCTTCAACACGGAACGCAAATATATGGCCACGCGCATCGAGGACAAGGATAATCCCGGCCACACCATCCTCTATATTAAGGGCGCTCCCGAGATTGTGATGGAGAACTGCAAAAGACCCACCTCCGTCCCTTCCCGTCCTTCTCGGGAGATTTCATCGTCGGTCGTACAGGGACAATTGACATTAAGTCAATCGCCTAACTCCTTCGCTACGTATCAGGGAGAGAAACTTGACGCGGTGTCGGGCGCTCAGGGAGGGGAGGCTTCCGCAATGTCAGGCTGCGAGGCTGACCAATTCAATAGCGCTGAGGCTGAAATGCTGTTGACCGAATGGCAGCAACGCGGGTTGCGCACGCTTGCGCTCGCTCATGCGGTAGACGATGAGACGCCTACGCTTGACGCCCTCGTAGCCATTGCCGACCCGGTGCGCGAGGATGTTCCTGACGCCGTTCGTGAGTGTCTGCGAGCAGGCATTGATGTGAAGATCGTCACAGGCGACACTCCCGCCACCGCCCTCGAGATTGCCAGGCAGATTGGATTAAAGGGGGCCACGAGGGAGCGGCGAGAGGAGCTTCTTGTTTACACCGGTCCTCAGATAGCTGCAATGACGGACGAGGAACTGCGCGCCTGTGCTCGTAGTATCGCTATCATCGCGCGTGCTCGTCCGATGGATAAGAAACGTCTCGTTGAGGCCCTGCAGTCTGAAGGTGAGGTCGTGGCGGTCACGGGCGATGGAACCAACGACGCTCCTGCACTACGGGCCGCTCATGTAGGCCTCTCTATGGGTAGCGGGACGGCTGTGGCCAAGGAAGCGTCTGACATAACCATCATCGACAACTCGTTCGCCAGCATTGGGCGTGCTGTACGATGGGGGCGCTCGCTCTACCGCAACATTCAGCGTTTCATCCTCTTCCAGATGACGGTCAACGTGTGCGCCTGCCTCACTGTGTTGGCAGGCTCCTTCATGGGCACCGATGCGCCGCTGACGGTCACGCAGATGCTGTGGGTCAACCTCATCATGGATACGTTCGCCGCGATGGCCTTAGCCTCGTTGCCACCTACCTCATCAGTCATGCGTGAACGTCCGCGCGATCGCCGCAAGTTCATCATCTCCACACCCATGTGGCGCTTTATCCTCGGTGTCGGTGGACTCTTCTTCGTCGTCATGACGGGCCTATTGTGGGTGCTTGAGCATACTGACCTCGAGGACATCAGCGACTTCATTAAGTTGCTCGTAGGGGGGCGTCACGAATGGAAGCACGGCAACCTCACGGACTTTGAACTGAGCCTTTTCTTCACCACCTTCGTGATGCTTCAATTCTGGAATCTGTTCAATGCCCGAGCCTTCCTGACGCATCGCAGCGCGTTCCACCTTAAGGGGTGTCGCGGCTTCCTCTTCATCGTCCTCCTGATTTTCATTGGGCAGATTCTCATCGTCCAGTTGGGCGGTCAGATGTTCAACGTCGTGCCCCTCGAGTGGGACGAATGGCTGTGGATACTCCTCGTGACCTCCCCCGTCATCCTCATCGGTGAAGGCGTGCGAGCGCTGAGCAGTAGGCGGATATAGTTATGTCAGGTTGAAGAAGGCACGTCCATTGGCGACCTTGACGTCCAGAATATCCCACGTATCGGGCCACACGACTATTCACATCGGCTTACTCGACTATTCACATCGGCTTACTCGACTATTCGCATCGGCTTACTCGACCATTCGCACCGGCTTAGGCGTATAGATGCGTAGTCTACGTCGTGAATATGACCGCAACGAATGGTCGCAAACAAACGTGCGAGCAGAGAAATAAAGCAAGAGTTAGTCTCTTTTGGGGAGTGTTGTAAACTACTGGGGCTCAGTTACGCTCAAGCTGTGGCTTTCGTTTCCTAAATTCAATTGGTTCAACAACTTTGGCCATCGTCACCTAATCTGTTCCCAAAGTGAGCGCCAATTTCATGAGGGAAGTCGGGGAGAGATGAGTGTAGCTGGCAATGACGTTGTTGTAGCGGAGAATAGGGGTAGAAACGGGTCGGCGCTTGGCATCGAAGACCTGTACGACGGAGGCAGGTAGAGGGTCGGCGAAGCGAGTGTAATGGAACTCATGGCCGCGGAACTCTTGCCCATAGAGGGTGAACTGTCGGTAGCCGAGTGCGAGGCGACGGTCAGCCTGGCGCGCCGTGATGGAGTAGGGTAGTATGCCGCATGCGGGGAAGGCGCCCACGTCGGTGATGATCTGCTTGCACAAATACATCATTCCTCCACATTCGGCAATGATTCGTCCTCCTGCATCGGCGAAAGTTCGGATGGTACGACGTGTGTGCTCGGCGTCTACGAGTTCAAGAAGATGCTTCTCGGGGTAGCCGCCAGGAAGGTAAAGCAGCGCATGTCGGGCATCGTCGGTAGAGAAGGGCGGATGTCCGTTCTCTGGGTCGAAGAAGGTGATGGGAGCGAGCGTGGAGAGCAGGTCGAGCGTCTCCTGATAAATGAAGGAAAACGACTCTGCGTTGCAGGCGACGAAGATGCGTTGATAAGGCATCGCCTGCTGTGCCTCCTTCTTCGTTGTCATCTTCAAACCGCCATCGGTACGGGTGATGCGGAGCAGGGCATCGATGTCGAGCTGCTGGGCAAGCAGACTGGGCAGGCTGCTGCCGTCTGTGCTCGTTGAGAAGTCGAGTCCGAGGTATCGTGAGCCCTGTTCCAAAGCCGTTTGTTTGCTGATGCACCCGAGGCAGGCGATGCCCACCTCATCGGCCACTTCACGCAGCATAGCCTCGTGACGAGGGCTGCCCACCTTATTGAAGATAACGCCTGCGAAGCGGATGTCCGAGCGGAAACGGATGAATCCCTGTAGCAATGCCGCCATCGAGTAGGCCGCCGAGCGTGCATCGACGATGAGCACAACGGGCAAACCAAGAGTGTGGGCAATCTCTGCTGTGCTCCCGCGGTCGCGGTCGTAGCCGTCGAAAAGCCCCATCATGCCTTCAACAATCGCGATGTCGACAGGCTCGTAAGCCCACTCGGGTGCGTCGTCGCCACCTTGGGTGTAGCGGCCGAAGAGGTCACGCACATGCTCGGGCGAAGCCATGAACGTGTCGAGGTTGATGCTTGGTCGTCGGCACACCGCCTCGTGGAATTTCGTGTCGATGTAGTCGGGGCCGCATTTGAAAGGCTGGACGCGCAGGCCCTGTTGCGTGAACAGTGCCATCAGTCCGCGGGCGACAGTCGTCTTGCCTGAGGCGCTGGAGGGGGCTGCAAGAATAAAAGCGTTCTTCATTCGAGGTACAAAGGTAAAAAAAACTGATGAGTTTTGATGAAAAAAGGCAGAAAGTTTGAACTCTTTCAAATATTTTTCTACTTTTGCAGCGTCAATCTTGAAGAAATCGTTCAAAATGCGCAAATATTCGTACTTTTATATCATGCCCTTGCTTTGTTTGCTCGCGTGTAACAGCCAGCCGACAAAGTTTCGCATCGGCGTCTCGCAATGCTCAGAAGATATCTGGCGCGACAAACTCAACAGCGAGTTGCGTATGGCGGCCTATGCCCATGAGGGCGTAGACCTGTTGTTTGCCTCGGCCGACGATAGCGATGAGCGTCAGGTTCAGCAGATCGACTCTTTCCTCGATGTGGGCATTGACCTATTGGTGGTCGCTCCTAATCAGGTAGGAACCATCTCGCCAGCCATCGACCGTGCCTACGACCGCGGTGTGCCCGTGATCGTGTATGAGCGCAAGACCGACTCCCGCAATTTTACCGCTTATATGGGCGCTGACAACCGCCTGATGGGCAGGCAGATGGGAGAGTTTGTGTGTACGCGGATGAAGAATCGGGCTCGCGTGTTGGAGGTGATGGGCTTGAAGGGTTCATCGCCCGCCATCGAGCGGCATCAGGGCTTTGCTGAGGCTTTAGGCCAACACTCGGATATGGTGCTTGTAGGCTCGCTTCAGGGCGATTGGACCGAGAACAGCGGTTACGAGGCTGTGAAGAATTACGAGGGCGACTTGAGCAATATCGATGTTGTCTTCGGACAGAACGACCGAATGGCGCTCGGCGCACGCAAGGCATTCATAGAGCGGCTGGGGAGCGACGAGAGGGTAAAGAGCGGCCGGACGTTGTTCTGCGGTATCGACGGCTTGACTGGTGAGCAGGGCGGTATTGCCCTTGTGCGCGACAGCATCCTCGAGGCCTCGTACATCTATCCCACGCATGGCGATGAAGTGCTGGATCTGGCGCTCGCCATCCTTGAGGGGAAGGACTATCCGGCTGAGACCCCGCTACAGGGCGCTTTGGTGACGCGTCAGAACGCCAACGTGCTCCTGTTGCAAGCCAAGGAAACCGACCGACAGACGCAGCAGGTGGACCGCTTGCATGCGTTAGCCGACAACTACGTGACACGGCTCAATCAACAGCGATTGCTCACGTTGTTGGCCTTCGGTGTCGTAGTGTTGCTGCTGGTGGCCATCGTTCTCTTCTATCTCTATTATCGCGGACGTGTGGGCTTACAGCGCGAGCGCGTGTTGAACAACTTGTGGAATATCGAGCAGAATCTCGGTGCGAATCGCGCGCGTGAAGACGTAAGTGCTAAGCCCTCGGTCGGCGAAGTGACGCCAGTCAGCGAGAGTGGACAATCGGCACCATCAGGGCAAGAGGATGAGACTGAAAGTTCGGAATTTTCGGATGCTTCGGCTACCGCATTCATCAGTCGTTTCCGTGAGTTCGTGGAGAGCCGGATGACGGACAGCGAACTAAGCATAGAGGATCTGGCCTCGGACATGAACCTCAGTCGCGTTCAGCTGTATCGCAAGGTGAAGGGCATCACGGGCAGTTCGCCTGTGGAGTTGCTGCGTACCGCTCGCCTCAATCGTGGCTACCAGCTGCTGCTGACCACCGACAAGACGGTGTCAGAAGTTGCTTATGCCGTAGGATTCTCTGCGCCTGCCTATTTCACCAAGTGCTTCAAGGATGAATTCGGTATGGTGCCTGGGGACGTGAGGAAGTAGGTGAATGAAAGTTGACGAGTTGACGAGTTGACAAGTTGACGAGTTGACGAGTAGATGGTTGATGAGTGGGTTGTTTAGCTAATAGGCGATGCGAACAAATGCGAGCTGAAATATAGAAAGATAACAGCATTTAGAAAGAATCGTTCATTTCTTTGTAAAATTGTTGCACCGAAACAATTATTCAAGGAGATGAACGATTCTTTTTATATCTTTGATAATAATCATGCGACCTTTGCGGCAGCAAAACAACCAAAACATTCACTAACAACTAACAACAATGCAAAAGCTAAGACGATTGTTGATGAGCCTCGCGCTCATTCTTGCTGGTACAACGCTTTGGGCGCAGCAAGTAGACATCCACGGCACTGTGTTGGATGACCTCAAGGAGGGACTTCCTGGTGCTACGGTCAAAGAAAAAGGCAACGAGAGCAACGGCACGCTGACCGATATGGACGGGCAGTTTACGCTGAAAGTCTCTAAGGGTGCAACGTTGGTGTTCTCCTTCATGGGTTTCGAGACCCAGGAGGTAATCGCCAAGGAAGGAATGACGGTCACGATGGGCGAGAATGTCGCTGATATGAACGAACTCGTGGTCGTAGGTTATCAGGTACAGCGCAAGGCTGATTTGACAGGCGCTGTCGCTGTGATGGACATGAAAGCTCCGATGAGCGAGAGCGACCCCAACGTCTTGAACTCCATGCAGGGTAAACTCGCCGGCGTTGACATCGTTACGGACGCAGCTCCAGGCGGTGGCGGCTCAAGCATCCGCGTGCGCGGTATGAGTACGGTGAACGCTACGAACCCGCTCTACGTCATCGATGGTGTGGCCACCAACGAGAACCTCAACTCGCTGAATGCTGCCGACATCGAGTCGATTCAAGTGCTGAAGGACGCCTCCTCTGCCAGCATCTACGGTAGCCGTGCTGCTAACGGTGTCATCATCATCACCACGAAGAAGGGCAAGGAAGGCAAGATGGCCATCAACGTCAACTATAACGCTGCAGTGCAGACCGTTGCGCGCACGTTCAACATGCTTTCGGCCGACCAATGGGGACAGGCCTACTGGCAGGCAGCTGCCAACGACGGCATCTCGCCCATCGCTGCTGCAGGCCTCTATGGTACAGGCGCTACGCCTCAGCTCGTGGACAACGTCGGAGGTGTCGCAACCGCCAACACCGATTGGCAGAAGCAAGTCTACAGTTCCGCTTGGACACACAACCTCTCGGCCAGCATCAGCAACGCCAGCGACAAGGGCTCGTACCTCTTCTCGGCCAACTATGTCAATCAGGACGGTCTGATGGACCAGACGTTCTACAAGCGCATCTCCGCTCGTGTCAACTCGACGTACAACTTCAATAAGTATGTGCGCGTTGGCGAGAACCTGATGATTGCCAAATGGGACGATCGAGGTGCAGCTACCAGCGACGACCGCGGTATTCCCTATTCGGCTATGCGCCAGCATCCTGCAATGCCCGTCTACTCGGCTCCTGGCGTCTTCGCTGATGCTGTGGCCATGCTGGGGTCGGATATCGACAACCCCGTGCAGACGCTCTACAACGCTCGCGACAATTCCAACTCTTCGTGGCGCATCTTCGGTAACGCATTCTTGGAGATTATGCCGGTTAAAGGCCTGACGCTGAAGAGCAACATCGGCGTTGAGCATCTGCAGTTCCTCAACAAGACGCTCACGCGCAACGTCCGCGCCAACGACGACATCAACAACCGTGCCGTCAGTCGCGGCTACGGTCAGGGCGACACCTGGACTTGGACCAATACAGCCAACTACCTCTTCAACATCGGCGAGAACAACCACTTCAACATCCTCGCTGGTACTGAGGCGATTAAATACGTCTTCGAGGACGTCTCCGCCAACCGCAAGGGCTACGCCTTCGAGGATGCCGACTACATGCAAATCGGTTCGGGTTCCATCATCGCCGGCAATGGCGGCGGCAAGCAGGAATGGGCGCTCTTCTCGCTCTTCGGCAAGATTGACTACAACTATGCCGACCGCTATCTGCTCAGCGCAACCCTCCGTCGCGATGCTACCTCTCGTCTGGGCAAGGACAACAACTCGGGTGTCTTCCCTGCTTTCTCGGGTGCTTGGCGCATCAGCGAGGAGAAGTTCTGGCCGCAGAACGAATATGTCGAGAACGTGAAGATTCGTGCTGCGTGGGGTCAGAATGGTAACTCCGCCATCAGCAACAACTATGCCGCCTTCTCGACCTACATCTACGACATCGGCAACGGCGCTTACGACCTCAACGGTACAGGCACCAGCACGGTCAGCGGCATCAAGGTGCTCACGACGGGCAATCCCAACTTGAAGTGGGAGACGACGACGCAGACGAATATCGGTCTGGACGCCTACCTCTTCGGCGGTTCGGTCAACCTGACCCTCGACTACTATTGGAAGAACACCAAGGACATGATCACCGTCCCGCCTGTGCTCTCTGTCGCTGGCGAAAACGCTGCTAAGTTCATGAATACCGGTACGATGAAGAACCACGGTTTCGAGGCCAATGTTGGCTATCATTCGCCCAAGTACGGCGACTTCTCGTGGGAAGGCAACCTCAACTTCTCGATGTATCGCAACGAACTCGTCAAGCTGAACGACGAGGTGGCTGTCATCGGTGGCGACTGGCGCCTGATTGAAGGGCAACCGATGGGCGTCTACTACGGCTACGTCTGCGATGGCATCTTCCAGAACGCCGACCAAGTCAGCAACGCTGCTATGCAAGAGGGCAAGGGCGTAGGTCGTCTGCGCTATCGCGATATCACGGGCGACGGCATTGTCAACGAGGACGACCGCTGCATCATCGGCGATCCCAATCCCGACTTCGGTCTGGGTCTGAACCTCTCGGCTTCGTATAAGAACTGGACACTTTCAGCCTTCTTCTCGGGCGAGTTCGGCTTCGACATCTACAACGGCACGCGCAAGCAGCTGGAGTTCATGACCTACGGCAACTTCTACACCAACCGCGGTGCAGACGTCCTCGATGCTTGGACGCCGCAGAACACAGGTGCCTCGATTCCTGCGCTCACGACGACCGACGACAACAACGAGACGCGCATGAGCACCTATTTCATGGAGGACGGAACGTATATGAAGTGCAAGTACCTGAAGTTGGCTTACCGCTTCGACGGCCAGCCCTGGATGGCGAAAGCCGGCATTAGCGGTCTGAACGCCTACGCTCAGGTTGACAACCTCTTCACCATTACCGGCTACAAGGGCCTCGACCCCGAAGTACCTCTCGCCGCTTATGGCGCACGCATCGACAACGGACCTTATCCTCGTGCAAGAACCTTCTCCGTGGGTGTGAACCTCTCATTCTAATTCATAATTCACAATTCATAATTCACAATTATCAATTGAACCCTTATGAAAACAATATATAAGCTTTTCTCTCTCGGTTGTGTATGTTGCTGTTTCGCAGCAACCCTTACCTCCTGCAACGATATGCTCGACACCGTCCCACAGGGGCAGTTCACCGCCGAGCAGCTCGACGAGAGTTCCGTCGAAGGTCTTCTGGCCTCTGCGTATGCAGGTCTCGAGGCTCACTTCTACGGCAACAACGAAGCCTTCGCAGGCCCTTCGACCAACTGGATCTTCGATGTCCGCTCTGACGATGCCTACAAAGGCGGCGGCGGTACCGGAATGGAGGAGAACATCCACCTGCTCGAGGTCAGCGAGATCAACAGCGACAACATCAGCTGCCTGAACAAATGGCAGAACAACTACTACGCCATCAGCCGCGTTCACAACGCTATGCTCGCACTTCAGCAGACGAGCGGTCTCTCGACAGCCGACCAGCTCATGGGCGAGTTGAAGACTCTCCGCGCCTGGTACTACTTCGACCTCATCCGCATCTTCGAGCGTATCCCTTACTTCACCGAAAGCGAGGATGTCAACACGAAGAGCAACACCGAGTACACACGCGACCAGATTTTCGAGTTCATCAAGCGCGACCTGCGCGAGGCCATCGACGTGCTGCCCGCACAGAAGAGCGCCGCAGGACGCATCACCCGCACGACTGCTCAGGCCATCATGGCTAAGGTATGCGCCTTCACCAGCTCGTGGGAAGACGTGAAGAACTACGCCGACGCCGTCATCAAGAGCGGTCAGTACAGCCTGTTCCAGAACTTCGGCGACCTCTCCAAGATCGCTTTCAACAATGGCTCCGAGAGCATCTTCGCCCTGCAATGTTCTACGGCCAACGACAACGCCCACATCAACTGGTGCAACCTGCTCAACTGCACCTACTCCGACGGCAACCTCTATGGTACAGGCGACGACTTCTTCTATGGTTCGCAGAACCTCGTCAACGCCTTCCGCACCGACCCCGCCAATGGCCTGCCTCTGCTGGACGGAACGTTCAACAAGGTCAACGTCACCGAGAACTATGATGGTACGCTCGACCCGCGCCTGGACTTCACCGTCGGTCGCATCGGGTTCCCCTGGCGTGGGCACACCTACACGCAGGGCTGGTGTCGCGCCTACGATGTCTACGGTGAGTACTCCAACAAGAAGGCTTGGCCCGCTCCCGAGGATGCGCTGGCTGCTTGGCCTTGGGGTGCCAACTCGCTCAACTACATGTTCATCCGCTATGCCGACATCCTGCTCTTGAAGGCTGAGGCGCTCGTCGAGCTCGCTGCCGGCACCAACGCCGCTACCGACGAAGGTCTTGTCGAAGCTCGCGCTTTGGTCAATCAGGTTCGCCAGCGCGCCGCCAACAGCGTCGACGGCAGCTACTCGCCCGTTGACCTCGACCCCTCGAAGGCCGACTACTATGTGGGCCTCTATCCTACGGACTGGGACGGAAACCTCTACTGGACAAAGGAACGCGCACGCATGGCGGTCCGCTTCGAGCGCCGTCTGGAACTTGCCCTCGAGGGTAACCGCTGGTTCGACCTCGTCCGCTGGGGCACCGACTACCTCCTTCGCACGCTGAACACCTACATGAGCGAAGAGGCTGCCCTTCGTCCCTACTACAATGGCCGCAGCATCACAGAGAACGAGATCTTCCTCCCGATTCACGTGGATGAGGTCGACAACAGCAACGGACTTTACAAATAATTCATAACCTCATTTGAATCCATTATGAAAGCTTTACATAAATATCTCATCCTCGGTTGTGTAGGTTGCTGCTTTGCAGCGACATTCACCTCCTGCTCCGACGTTGAGTTCGAGCCCGCCACCTTCAGCGAGGCCGTTCGCAATCTCGTCTACGAGAATCCGCAAGGCACGCGCCAAGTGACCCTCCGCTGGGACAATCCCACGATGGCCGGGCAGTCGGGCGTGCAGATCATCAAGGACAACACCGACGTCACCAACATCGATGAGGTCGTCAACAGCTATCTCATCAAGAAGGCACCCACGAACGTCGACGTCGCCTATACCGTCAAGGCTCGCTATGCCGACGGGCGCGTCAGCGAAGGGCAGACCGTTCGCTTCAATATCACCTACGAGGCACAGAAGAGCGCCGGCAAGGTGGCCATGCTCGTGCCGAACGACTACGAACAGAGCGCCGACGAGAAGGACGCTGTAGCCTGGTTCAAGGCCAACTATGTCGCTAAGGACAAAGGCACACTCGTCACACCTGCCACCATCGACGAGCTCGACAGCGAGCAGCAGACGGCTTGCTGGGTCATGTGCGACCGCATTGGCATCGACCGCGGTTGGGAGCACCTGCCGGGCGACCTCGCAGCAGCGGCTACCATCAATGCCCTCAAGGCTTTCTGCGAGGACGGCGGCAACCTCTTCCTGACGAATCACGCTACGCAGCTCACCGTGGCCGTCGGCCGTATCGCTGACGCCTATGCTCCCGGCATCTACGGCAGCGGCGAGGGCGGCCAGAACAACGACATCTGGGGCTCACAGCCCGTCATCGGTAACGCCGAAGGGCAGATCTACGACCACAGCGGTCACGACATCTATCGCGGTATGACCTTCACGAGCGGCCTCTACGAGCGTAGCATCTACTGCTTTGAGGGTGCTGGCGTGAAAGGCGACCACAACTGTATGTGGGACCTCAACGCCTACGGTCTGGCTCCCAATCCCAACGTTGTGAAGGCTTGGGAAGACCTCACCAGCAGCCACGTGCTCGGCACCTGGAACCACGTGGTCGACTACTGCTGCGCAGGCATCATCGACTTCGACCCGACAACGACATTCGCCGGTCGCATCCTCGCCGTGGGTCTTGCAGCCTACGAGTGGAACATCGGTGGCAAGAACGAGAAGCAGGACCAGCTGGAGAAGTTCACGGCCAACTGCCTCAGCTACGTCAGTACGCCTGCCGACCAGAAGGTGGCCATGCTCGTGCCGAACGACTACGAGCAGAGCGCCGACGAGAAGGATGCTGTCGAGTGGTTCAAGCGCACTTATGTCAACGCCGGCAAGGGCATCGTCATCACGCCCGCTACGATCGACCAGCTCGACATCGAGCAGAACCCCATGTGCTGGGTCATGTGCGACCGCATCGGCATTGACCGCGGTTGGGAGAACCTGCCGGGCGACCTCGCTGCAGCTGAGACCATCAATGCCCTCAAGGCTTTCACGGCCGATGGCGGCAACCTCCTGCTGACGAATCACGCTACGCAGCTCACCGTGGCCGTCGGCCGTATCGCTGACGCCTATGCTCCCGGCATCTATGGCAATGGCGAAGGCGGCCAGAACAACGACATCTGGGGCTCACAGCCTGTCATCGGTAACGCCGAAGGGCAGATCTACGACCACAGCCAGCATGATATCTATTGGGGTATGGAGTTCGTCAGCGGCCTCTACGAGCGCAGCATCTACTGCTTCGAGGGTGCTGGCGTGAAGGGCGACCACAACTGCATGTGGGACCTCAACGCCTACGGTCTGGCTCCCAATCCCAACGTCGTGAAGGCTTGGGAAGACCTCACCAGCAGCCACGTGCTTGGCACCTGGAACCACGTGGTCGACTATTGCTGCGCGGGTATCATCGACTTCGAGCCGACAACGACGTTCGCCGGTCGCATCCTCGCCGTCGGTCTTGCTGCCTACGAGTGGAACATCGGTGGTGTCAACGAGAAACAAGGTCAGCTGGAGCGCTTCACGCAGAACTGCATCGGTTACCTGAAATAAAAGCTTCATCACTATTTGCGCATTGAAGCGTTTTCCCATGGATTACACGCAGGCGGGAGGCTTTCGGGCCTCCCGCTTTTGCTTTTGTGTCTCTTTGTCTTTGCGCTGATGGGAGCTTGGCGGCTTTTTGCCTGAAAGAGTGGGCCGGATGGAGGCGGAGGGGGAGAACCCTCCCTAACGGGAGGGGCACTACGGCGCTAAGCGGGCTGTTGGCTTTTGACCTTTTTCCTTTCTTCCTGGGGCGGGCTTCCTGTCTCTCCGCAAGAGGGGGGTGTTGTGTCCCGTCAGAGAGGGGCTGCCTTCCGTCTGTCGTCGCGTTATTCCTCGGGCTTTGCTGGGAGCGTCACGGGGAAGAGGGGGCTGTCCGTGTGGTCCTCGTAAATCTTCTGCACGAGGAGGCGGACGATGTCGGGGTGCTCGGCGGATAGGTCGCGGTCTTCGTGAGGGTCGTCGGCCAGGTTGTACAGTGCGGGCTGCCCTCGCTTGACCACCAGCTTCCAGTCGCCCCGCCGGACGCCCAGCATGTCGGTCTCGTGGAACTCCCAATAGAGGTGGTCGTGCAGCCGTTGATGCCCCTTGCCGATGAGCGTGGGCAAGATACTGAAGCCGTCGGTGCGCGCCTTCAGGTCCGTCTGCCGCCCGTGCTTGGAGTCCTTGAAGCCTCCATCCTTCGTGCGCTTGAAGCCTGCGATGTCGCAGAACGTGGGCATGAGGTCGTAGAAGGCAAAGGGCAGGTCGCTCACGCTGCCCGCGCGGATGTGTCCCGGCCAGCGAACGATGAAGGGGATGCGGATGCCGCCTTCGTGGGTGCTGCGCTTGAGGCCTCGGAACTTGCCGTCGTGGTTGAAGTACTCGGGGTCGGCTCCGCCCTCCTCGTGTGGGCCGTTGTCGCTGGTGAAGATGACTACCGTGTTGTCGGCCAATCCCTGTTGCTCAAGCAGTTGCATGATCTCGCCCACCTGTGCGTCTAAGCGTGTGATCATGGCTGCGAACTGAGCGTGCGCCTCAGGTGTAGGATTGTAGCGCGAAGGGTTGTCACCGCGATAGGCGCGTTCGGGCAGCAGGCGTCCGCGGAAAACTTGCAGGAGCGAGTCGTTGGGCTGTCGCAGTTCGGCGTGGGGTAGGGTGTAGGTGAAGATGCCGAAGAAGGGTTCGCCGGCCTTCTGCTGCCTCAGCCAATCCAGGGCGCGCTGGTGGATGAGGTCGGCGCTGTACTGTCGGCGCAGGTCGTAGTCGTCGCCGAACATGGCGTGCTGGATGTTCTGCTCTAGGACCTCGCGCACGACGGCGGTGTCCCCTCGCGAGCGGCTGTAGCGGTTGAGGAAGTTGGGGAAGTAGAGGTGCGCCTGGAACTGGCAGATGTAGCCGTAGAACTCGTCGACGCCGCGGCGGTCAGGCGTTGAGACGCTCCCCTCGTAGCCGCCTGCCCACTTGCCGAACATGCCCGTGTGGTAGCCTACGGCCTTGAAGAGCTCGGGCAGGATGGGAACGTCGGGGTCGTAGGGCTCTTGTCCGACCACGGCGTAGTCGGCATTCTGGCCGTACTCCACGCGCCCGCTCCAGTACTCCTTGTTGCCGCGAACGTGGGTGTGTCCCGAGTGCTGCCCTGTCATCAGGCAAGCGCGGGAGGGAGCCGAGACGGGGCTTCCAGCGTAGGCCGACGTCATGCGCATGCCTTGTGCGGCCAGGCGGTCGATGTTGGGTGTGCTGAAATGCTGCTGACCGTAGCAGGAGAGGTCGCCGTAGCCCATGTCATCACACATGATATACAGGATGTTAGGGCGTTGTCGGGCTGCGCTCTGTGCGACCAGCAGGGGCAGCGCTGCGGCGGGCAGGTAGTGGAGCAGGTTGTTCATCTTTCGGGGTGACGAATGTCAGTTTGAGGGTTCTGGATGACGGGGGTGAGGGTGTTGGATGCCGGTTGGAAGGCTCTTGGCGTCAGCTAGATTCTTGGCGTCAGTTAGGTCCTTGTGGGTGCAAATGTACAACTTTTTGTGAGAATGCAGGCGCAGGAGGGGTATTTTTCGGTAATTTTTTCGGTTCTGAACTGCTTTTCGGCTTAAAAGGACGTCTCAAGCGACTTGTCGCGTCGCCCTTCGCGACTATTCGCAGGGGCCTTCACGACTAGTCGCATGAGCGAGTGCGAACATTCGTGTCAGCATGTCCCCTGCTTGCCTCTCTGCCTTCTTTGCTCTGCTGTTCAGTTTGCCTCACGCCTATTAGCTATTTGCCTTTCACTTTGCCTCACGGCTTGTTCCCCCTGTCTTAGTAGCGAACCCCTGTGCTTTGTGCTGAACCCTATATGAAGATGAAATGGAGGGCGGTAGAGAGCTCCGAGTACTTAAAAATGTGTATGGCGAGGGCGTGTGGTCGGCGAACGTTAGCAATTATGATGCGATGAACGATTTTTTGGGTCAAATGAAACAAATTTAATACTCGCATGTGCGGGGAAATATGTATCTTTGCCGACAGAAATCAAACAATTAAGACTCACACAGCAATGAAG
>CADCOX010000371.1 GCA_902803195.1 uncultured Bacteroidales bacterium | reverse complement strand
TTCAGAGAACTGAGTGTTCTCGGAAAGCGCACGGGTGCAGCCATCGGCTTGTGCAAGTCACGGAGCGAAGTGACAGGGACGCCGCAGAAGACGGAAATGGCAAAGGGGGCATCGACCTATGGCCCCTTCAACAGGCCACCACAGCCATCCTTGCCTCGTTCTTCTGCTACTACACCATCTACATCTTCCTGCCTGTGGCAGGGCCGCAGTTCTACTTCCAAGCCGTAGGCATCGATGCCATCGCCAATGGCCATTTCCCTGCCATCGGCACCTATTTCAGCAGCCACACCGAGCTGCTGCCCGCACCCGGTTGGAGCGACGGACTCTTCCATCAACTCGTGGTCCAAGCCCAAGAGACGGGCGAGCGGCCTACGGCAGCCTTCCCCAGCAGCCACGTCGGCATCTCGACCATCGTACTCCTGCTCTCACGCCGCTTCGCGCCACGTCTCACGCCTTTCCTCCTGCCCTTCTGGGCGCTCCTCTGCTGCGCCACCGTCTACATCCAAGCACATTACGTCATCGACGCTTTAGCCGGCCTCATCACGGCCCCCATCGTCCTGTGGATAGCGGCAAAAGGCGCTGAGCGGCTGACAACGGACTGAAAAAACGAGACTCACTTGACTGCGCCCAAACAGCAGTACGTCACCTGACCCTTAGTTGACAACGATTCATGCTCTTCCTTGAACCCTGAACGCATCGTGATACGTCAACACCCCTCATTCATCAATCAGCAATTATTCATCATTTTCCCTCTTTTTTGCCTCAGTTTTCATGAGAGGTATTGTTATTTTTCGTACTTTTGTGGCCGAAATCATAACGCTTAAGAACAAACACCTTACCTATGAAAAAGAGATTAGCCCTATGCATGACCTGCCTGCTGATGGGTATCGGCACGGCAATGGCTACTGTGAACATCATCCCCAAACCGACGAAGGTGACAGAGCGAGAAGGCTCGTTTGCGTTGCCTAAGGATCTGACCATCGGCTACAACCATGCCAGCCTCGCACCTGCTGCCGCCTACCTGCAAGAGATACTGACGCGCTCCACCGAGCTGCTTGTAAGATCCAAAGCAGGCAAAGGCCGGATACAACTCACCCTTATTCTCCCTGACGAGACCAACGAGGACTACGAACTGCTCAGCGACAAGAAAGGAGTCCTCATCACGGCTCACAGCTATCGAGGCATTATCAACGGCATTGCCACCCTGCGCCAACTGTTGCCCGTTGAAGTAGAGCAAGACAAAATGATGAGGAACCCAGAGAAAAACGGTAAAGGGTCAGATGGCAGATGGGAGGTTCCTGCCGTGAGCATTCAGGACAGCCCGAACTTCCACTGGCGAGGCCTGATGCTCGACCCCGTTCGCCATTTCTTCTCCGTGGAGGAGACGAAGAGGCTGTTGGACCAGATGGCGCTCTACAAACTGAATAAATTCCACTGGCATCTCTCCGACAACGAAGGTTTCCGCATGGAGGTGAAAGCCTATCCCGAACTCACTGGCGACACCGTGGCTTGGCGCCGCTTCAACGGGCATGACCGTGAATGCCTGAATCGCGCCGCCAAGGAGAACAACCCCGCGATGCTCATCCCCTGGAAATACTTCAAGGAGGTAGAGGGCTTCGGCGAACTCTATGGTGGATACTACACCCAAGACGAGATACGCGATGTGGTTGACTACGCAGCCGTTCGCGGCATCGATATTATACCCGAAATCGACATGCCCGGGCACAATGGTGCTGCCTGCTACTGCTACCGTTGGCTCAGCTGCACACAGAATGGCCGCGAACCGCTCTGCCTTGGCCGTCAATCCACCATCGACTTCGCTGAAAAGGTCTATGACGAAGTGTTCAAGCTCTTCCCCTACGAGTACGTGAGCATAGGAGGTGACGAGGTGAATCGCCGCAGATGGTCGGAATGTGAGGAATGTAAAAAGCGCATTGAGGCCGAAGGGCTGAAGGATGTGAGCGAACTGCAGGCGTGGTTCACCAAGCACATGGAGCGCTACTTCAACGCGCATGGCCGTCGCATCCTCGGTTGGGACGAGATCCTCGAAGGTGGACTCTCGAAGACTGCTACCGTCCACTGGTGGCGCGGCGACCATCCCGATGTGGCACAGAAATCTACGTCCATGGGCAACGAAGTGGTGCTTTGCCCCTTTACCTTCCTTTACTTCGATTATGCGCAGGACGACAACACGTTGCGTAAAATCTACGATGGTGACATCGTACCTGTGGACCTCACGCCCGCACAGCTGAAACTCATCAAAGGCATGCAGGCTAACATCTGGTGTGAACGTATCCCCACCGAGGCACGCATGCAATGGATGGTTTTCCCGCGCGCCTTGGCTTTAGCCGAGAAGGCTTGGACGCCCCGTACAGACCAGCATTGGGACGATTTTCTCCCTCGTCTGCAGAGCCATCTCACGCGCCTCGAAGCCATGGGCATTCAATACCGCCCGCTACAGACCAAGAGACCATAAGGGGAAAGAGCGACCCCTCAATCCATCGGATAGCAAACACCCCAACGGCGGCGGAGGCCGTCCATCAGTTGCATCACAAAGAGCGTCTCTGCATGTGGCATCTCGCGAGGCTCTAACAATCCTTCGGCTATCGCATCGCGACAGGCGAGGAACTGGTATTCATAGCCTGTGATCTGCTTCGGCACATAGATATTCTCTACGAACTCGCGGTCGTGGGTATTCACAGTGATGCGCTGTGGATTGTTGATATTGTCGACAATCAGATTGCCATCCGTTCCCGCAATGACACCTATATTATCGCCCACACAGGAGGCACTGCTCTGCACGTTGGCCAACACGCCATCGGCAAGCACGAAACTGAAGGCATTGGTGATATCCATTCCCGTAGCGCTCTTCACACATTGACTCTCGATATTGACGATGTCGGCAGGGAAGAACATGCGAACGAAGTTTATGCCATAGACACCCAGGTCGAGCAGAGCGCCTCCACACAAGTCGGGACGCATGATGCGCGGCTTGTCGCCCATCGAATAACCGAGGGTAGCCGTAACCATCCGCGGCGTGCCGATGCGGCCTTCAGCTATTAAGTTTCGAATGATTGACACAGCAGGTTGATAGCGCGTCCAAATGGCTTCGGCCAGAAACACCTTTCGCTCATGAGCCAAGCGTACGACATCTGCAGACTGCGCATAATTGGCCATGAAAGCCTTCTCGACCAGACAGGGTTTCCCAGCCCGTAGAGCCTCGCAGGTGACATCATAGTGATGGGAATGAGGGGTACCGATGTACACAAGGTCCACATCGGGGTCAGCTATCAACTCAGTATACGAGCCATAAGCCTTGGGGATGGTCCATTGACGGGCAAACGCCTGCGCACGCTCAGACGTGCGTGAACCTACAGCGTATGCTTCGAAATCGGCAAGGCCATTGAGGGTGATAACGGCTTTCTCGGCAATCCAGCCAGTGCCGATGATGCCTACTCGAAAGACATCGTGGTTATCGTGTTTCATAATCGTTGTGCAGCTAAGTAACCAATCAAAATAAATGATACTTTCTACAGAACACAAAGACACAGAGTCAGAATTTTGTTTTTCTGTGCCTCCGTGTCTCTGTGATTAAAAGAGTATAACACCTACCTAATTAATCAAGAACGTTTTCCGACAGCCCTTATAAGTAGCCTTGACCGTGGCACGTCCATCGGCTATCGGACCGACCTCAAGCTGCACGGCAGGATCATTAGCCGTGGCTTTCAGTTCTGAATTGGCACGCAAAGGAGCATGAACCTGATAGTGCGTGACATCGGTATATCCGTTGGCGTTGCTGGTATAGATGGGCGTCGAAGGGATGTTCAGGCGCTGGCCATCGACCGTTATGGTAACCTCTGGCACCTTAGTGAGTTCGTTCACGGGCAGGCTACCGCCCTTGGCAAAACCGATTCCATGGAGGTCGCAGAGTCCCTGCGGGCGCTGTGGCTGCTGACGACGATTCCATTGCTGACGCTGGTTGTTCTGGGGCTGCTCGATTTCGGGTCCCTCAATGACAAGGTAGACAGCATGTTTGCCCTTAAGCCCCTCGACAGCTCCAACAGGCAGGCTGTAGGTACTCGCTTCACGGCGGGCATCGGCAGGTACGTCGATGACACCTATCTCACGGCCCTTCCATGTGCTATTAGCATAAGGACCATCCAGCATGACATGAATCTTAAAAGCTCCTCGTCCGCTCGGTGTCAAATAGAGGCAAAGCTGGGTGTCGTCACCCGGCTTCGTACCTTCGAAGGCAGGGACGCCCTTCTCGGTCTTAGCGAGACCGCCGAAACCGAAGTACTTAAAGCCTACGATGCCGCCGTTCTTCAACCCAGCCAGGTCCATGTGATTGGACCATACATCGTGGTTGTCCTGCAGCCATTCGTTGGAACCAGGGCCAGTCATGTAGCAAGCGATGCCGGCACTATAGTAGGCATAAGGTGGTAGACCATAGATCTGGAAGCCTTCACTCGTCACCTCGGCACCACGGTACTCATTGCCATCGCTCGCCTTGGCCGTCCATTCATGATTGGAGGTGAAAGGGTCGTAGGCGGTGATTCGCACTTGCCCCCCCTTGGCCACAGGTTTCTTGTCCCACTCAATCTTCACCGGCGCAACCATCGGCTGACGAGCATTGGCGAAACCACGTGGTGGACGGTGGTAGAAAACATACCACTGACCATTGATCTGTTGGAGTGAGCCGTGCGTGTTGTGGGCGGCGTTGGAGGTGACAATGTGCGTGCCATCCTCGTTGAGAACTACGCCACGGCTGTCCACCAGCACACCACCAGCACGCCAAGGGCCCAGAGGCGAGTCGCCATAAGCATAGCGCAGGGCGCTATTGGTGTTGCCTAAACCGTACTCCTTACCGCTGTAGCCCGAGAAAACCATAACGTACTTATTGCCGACCTGCCGAATGCTACTTGCCTCGAAGAAATTGAAATCCAACGGATTCTGGCCCTTGTAGAGAGCTGTGTACTGCGTGCCTTCCTTGTCAAGGAGGCGTCCGTCATGGCTACTAGCAGGGATGAAGGGGTCAATCACCTTCGAACCAGGGCGTACAGAGTACATCTTATCGGGGTCAAGCTCGATGGCCGTGGAATGTTGGAAGCCATAGAACGCATAGGCACGGAAACCACGCGCGTAGTCGGGGTCCTTGCGGTCAGTAATGGTCTCAACAAACACACTGGGGTCGAAATCAATCACCGAACCCTCGACGCAAGCACGGCCGTCGGCTGTCAGGTTCACAGGCGTAAAGGGGCCATTGGGACGGTCGCTCTTGCATACCATGCCCACACGACGCCATCCGCGTGAATGGGGATAGAGCCAATAGGTCTTCTTGCCGGTAGTCTTATCCTTGACCTCCACAAGGTCGGGTGCAAACATGGTATCCCAGCGTCCATCTACATAATGGGAGAAGATGGGGCCTTCGTCGCGCCATTGCGTCAGGTCCTCGACAGGAGCCGACCACATGCGGACATCGTTACCACAGTACTCGCTGTAATGCGTATCGTGCGAGCCGATGATATAAGCACGCAGATGACCTGGATGGTCGGGATCCTCAAAGACGCGTGGCTCTCCGTCGGGCAAGTGTTCCCACAGCGGGAGGTAAGGGTTCTGGGCCGTGGCTGTCA
>CADCOX010000370.1 GCA_902803195.1 uncultured Bacteroidales bacterium | reverse complement strand
TAGGGATCGTAGCCCCAATACCAGTCGTCCCAATAGAAGGGATCGTAGTAGCTGTAGTACCAAGGCGAAGCATAGCCACCGGCATAGCCAAAGCGGTTGAGTCGACGCGTGTAAGCGTAGTCCTCGCCGTCCTGATAGCCTTCGTTGTAGCCCTGGGCATAGACATCATTGGCCAGGCTGCGCGTGGTCACGGCCAAGGTATCATCCATAATATATAAGGTGTCGTTGCCGGGAATCTGATAGGTGAACGTGCCATCAGCCTTCTCCACGAGGACGCCCTTGTCAGAACGACCCCGACGGTTGTACTCATCGACATCGCGTGAGGAACCTTTCACATCGACAGCGGCATCAGCATCAGCATCGTCAGCATAGACAATCTGCACGGGCAGATAGCGATCGTCGGCCTTCGACTGCTTGGACGTCACCGTCGCCTTGTCTGACTTCTTGTGGACGAAGTACAGGTCATCCTGAGCCACCATCGAGAGGGGCAGGAAGAGCAGCGCCAAAGCTGCCATCAAGTTCTTAGTGTTCATCATAATTGCTATTCTACGTTTAAGGGTTTAACATTTTCGTGGTGCAAAAGTAGTGCGAACTTGCCAGCCGCCAAAGGGGAAAATCCTAAACCGAAGGAGAAAATCCCTAAAACTACTTCGCGCGCGTACATTAAATAAATGTTTTCGTGTACAAAAGTACACTTTCCACCCCGTTTGCACAAACAAAGCACGTTAAAAATAAGGAAAATCGCTCAAAAAGCGTGTAAAGAGGAAAAAATTAACTAAATTTGCACCCGATTACGCGCACGAGAGCATCGGCAAATGTGAGAATATCGCCAAATTGCAATACTTGTCCGTGCCGCCGGTGTGACCTTGCCACGCCATTCAACTATACGAAACATCAACCTACAAACAAAGCAATAGACAATGAAAGCATTCGTTTTCCCCGGTCAGGGAGCCCAGTTCTCCGGAATGGGCAAAGACCTCTATGAAAGCAACGCCGAAGCAAAGGCTCTCTTCGATAAGGCTAACGAGATTCTCGATTTCGAGATCACCAAAATCATGTTCGAAGGCACGGCCGACGAACTGAAGCAGACGAAGGTGACGCAGCCTGCCGTCTTCCTCCACTCGGTCATCACCGCTATCTGCCTGGGCGACAAGTTCCAGCCCGACATGGTGGGCGGCCACTCGCTCGGCGAGTTTAGCGCCCTCGTCGCTGCCGGTGCCCTCTCGTTCGAAGATGGACTGAAACTGGTGAGCGCCCGTGCACAGGCCATGCAAAAGGCTTGCGAGGCTCAACCCTCTACGATGGCTGCTATCATCGGACTCGACGACGAAACCGTCGAACGCATCTGCGCTGAAGTGGCTGCCGAAGGTGGTGTATGCGTTCCTGCCAACTACAACAATCCCGGACAGCTCGTCATCAGTGGTAGCGTAGAGGCTATCAGTAAGGCTTGCGAGCAGCTGAAGGCTGCCGGTGCCAAGCGCGCCCTTCCCCTTCCCGTCGGCGGTGCCTTCCACAGCCCTCTCATGCAGCCCGCCAAGGATGAGCTCCAGGCTGCCATTGAGGCTACGGAGTTCCATACGCCCAAATGCCCCGTCTACCAGAACGTCGACGGCCAGGCACACACCGAACCCGCTGAGATCAAAGCCAACCTCATCGCACAACTCACGGCCAGCGTGCGCTGGACACAGGAAGTGCAGGCCATGCTTGCCGCTGGCGCTACGGAGTTCACCGAATGCGGTCCGGGCAAGGCGCTGCAAGGCATGATTGCCAAGATTGCCAAGGGTGTCGAAGGACTCGTCGTCCGTGGTGCTACGGAATTGTAAATCCCACACGCCGTGCCCGCAGTGATTGCCATGGCACACCATATCGTTTTATTATGAAACGTTCACTATTCAAGTACTTCCTCACGACAGCTTGCATCGGACTCTTAGTGGGTCTGACGCAAGCTTGTTCGTCTTACAACGAAACTGTCGACATGCAGAAACCTGTCATCTATCAAGTCTTCACTCGTCTGTTTGGCAGCGATGCCAACGTCAACCAACACGACGGCGACCGCGCCACCAATGGCTGCGGCACTATGGCCGACTTCACGCCAAAGGCGCTGAAAGAGATCAAAGCCCTCGGCGCCACTCACATCTGGTATACGGGCATCATCGAACACGCTACGCAGACCGACTACTCGGCCTACGGCATCGCTCACGACCACCACGCCATCGTCAAGGGCAAGGCGGGTTCTGCCTATGCCATCAAGGACTACTACGATGTCGACCCCGATTTGGCAACAGACGTATCCAAGCGTATGGCAGAGTTCGAGGCTTTGGTCGCCCGTAGTCATGAAGCAGGACTCAAGGTGATCCTGGATTTCGTGCCCAACCACGTCGCTCGTCAGTACCATAGTGATGTCTGCCCCGAAGGCATCGAAGACTTGGGTGCTGCAGACGACACGACAATGCATTTCTCTACACGCAACAATTTCTATTACTACCCCGGCGAAGCCTTTGCGGCTGACTTCGACCTGAAGTCCGACGAAGATGCACCCTATATCGAACAGCCCGCTCGTGCCACAGGCAACGACGTCTTCTCAAGCTACGCTCACCACGACGACTGGTACGAGACCGTCAAGCTGAACTACGGTGTCGACTACATGGCAGGCCGCGTGAACCATTTCGACCCCGTTCCCTCGACTTGGGAGAAGATGCTGAACATCCTTCAGTACTGGGCCGGAAAGGGAATCGACGGCTTCCGCTGCGATATGGCTGAGATGGTGCCCGCTGAGTTCTGGGGATGGGCGATCCCACAGGTGAAAGCTGCACACCCCGACCTCGTCTTCATTGCCGAGATCTATGGTCCCGACGCCTATCGCCGCTACATCCACGAAGGTGGCTTCGACTATCTCTACGACAAAGTCGGCCTCTACGACACGCTCCGCGCCGTGACCTGCGGAAATGCCAATGCCGAAGCCATTACTCGTTGCTGGCAGTCTGTCGATGACATTCGCCCGAACATGCTTTCGTTCCTCGAGAACCACGACGAACAACGCATCGCATCGGATTTCTTCGCTGGCAACGGCGAGCGTGGACGTGCTCCGATGCTCGTAGCCGCCACGTTCAGCACAGGCCCCGTCATGGTCTACTTCGGTCAGGAACTGGGCGAACGAGGTATGGACGACGAAGGCTTCAGCGGACGTGACGGACGCACAACCATCTTCGACTATTGGACGGTAGATGCCGTCAATCGTTGGCGCAACAATGGCAAGTTTGGCAACAAACAATTAACGCAACAAGAGGTTGAACTCCAATCGTTTTATAAGAAGCTATTAAACCTTTGCACGAACGAGAAGGCTATATGCGAGGGAGACTTCTACGACCTCATGTATGTGAATCCGCAGAGCGCCACATTCAATCCTCAGCGCCATTATGCTTACCTGCGCCGAGCCGATAACGAGGTCCTACTCTGCGTCGCCAATTTCGACGACAAGGATGCCGAGTTAGACATCAATATTCCCGAACACGTATTCGAACTATACGGCCTGAAGCCTAAGGCCAAGACGAAGGCCACCGACTTGCTCAGTGGAAAGGCATCGAACGTAGCCTTCACTCCCGACGCACCGACACACGTGAACGTTCCCGCCAACAATGGCGTGATTCTCAAACTGAAATAAGACATGACTTTTCCCATCATCTATGTCGCCATCATCTTGGTGTTCATGCTCGTCGCATTGATGCGTGAATGCCTACGCCCTGGCCTCATCCTCTTCACGGCGGTGGTGCTGCTACTCATCGCTGGCATCATCAACCCCGAAGAGGCGCTGAAAGGCTTTTCCAACAAGGGTATGATCACGGTGGCGCTGCTCTATCTGGTCAGCGAGGGTGTCCGCAAGAGCGGCATCCTGGAACGCATCGTCTTCCGTATGCTGCCCAAGAAGAACGCTTCCATTACCTCGGCGGGCATTCGTTTCTATCCGGTTGTCACCTTCATCTCGGCGTTTTTCAACAACACTCCCGTTGTGGTCATCTTTGCGCCTATGATCAAGAACTGGGCACGCAAGATGAAGTTGCCACCCACGAAATTCCTCATCCCCCTCTCCTATGCTACCGTCATCGGCGGTATCTGCACGCTCATCGGCACGACTACCAACCTTGTGCTGCATGGTATGCTGCTGCAAGAAGCGAAGGACGAGGCCATCGCCGTGGAGAATGGAGCCTCGGAGGGCATTCTGATGCGATACGGCATCGATGGCATGTCGATGTTCGAACTGACGAAAGTGGGCATCTTCATCGCCATCACCGGTCTTATCTACCTGATTTTCTTCTCGAAATACCTGCTGCCTAACGAGCGTAAGAGTGAGGAAGAAGCAGAGGAGCAGGATCTCGCGCCAGGCATGACGCGTCACGAAGTGCTCCTTGGCAATCGTTTCCCCGGTCTCGGCAAGACCTTGCACGAGTTCGATTTCTATCGCCACTATGGCGCTCACGTGCGTGCCATCAGTCGTGGCGGCAGCATCCTCGAAGGCGATTTCATGAATATGCGGTTGACCCACGAAGACACGCTCATCATCGACGCCGACGACTCGTTCATGAAAGCGTGGGGCGACAGCCGTGTGTTCTGGATGATTAACCGCGTAGGCGAGTACGAGCCCCCTATGGGACAGAAGAAGCGTTGGTTTGCCCTTCTGTTGCTAATACTCATGATCATCGGTGCCACCGTAGGCGAGTTGGAGCCTGTGAAACAGTATCTGGCACAGTCGGAGTTCGTGCAGGCTCACATGCCTGGTCTGAAACTCGACATGTTCTTCTTCGTCTGCATCACCGTCATCATCATGGCTTGGACGCGTATGTTCTCGCCGCGCAAGTACACCAAGTTCTTCTCTTGGGACGTCCTCATCACTATAGCCTGCGCCTTTGCCATATCCACGGCCATGACCAAGAGCGGCTTTGCCGACTTCATTGCAGGTTACATCATCTCGCTCACCGATATCGTGAAAGGATCTGAGTACGGCATCTTCATCATCCTGGCTGCCCTGTTCCTCATTACCAACATTTTCACGGAACTGATCACCAACAACGCAGCAGCCGCACTGGCGTTCCCGCTGGCGTTGGCAGTCTCCGAGAAGTTGGGCGCCAATCCCATGCCTTTTGTCGTCTGCGTGTGCTTTGCAGCCAGTTCAGCGTTCTCAACGCCTATCGGCTATCAAACCAACCTCATCGTGCAGGGCGTGGGCGGCTACAAGTTCACTGACTTCGTGAAGGTGGGCCTGCCCATGAACATCATCGTCTTCGTGTTGAGCGTGCTGCTTATACCCATATTCTATCATATGATTTAGACCCGCCCCCCTGCCCCTCCCTTGCAGGGCGGGGAGTAATTACCTTCAAGAATCAATTATATCAATATAAAATTATGTGCGACGACATACAATCAAGAGTATCTACTCCCCGCCCTACAAGGGAGGGGCAGGAGGGTGGGTCTCTCTTTCCTATTTTTGATCGAATGATGACGCGTGCCGACAAGGAATCGCTTCTGCATCAGCGCGGCGTCATGATATGGTTCACGGGCCTCAGCGGCTCGGGCAAGTCGACCATTGCCTTGGGCGTGGAGCGCGAATTGCATGAGCGAGGCCTGCTCTGCCGCATTCTCGATGGCGACAACATCCGCTCGGGCATCAACGCGGGATTAGGCTTCTCAGCGGAAGACCGCCGCGAGAATATCCGACGCATTGCCGAGGTTGGCAAGTTGTTTGTGGACACAGGTGTTATCACGTTAGCGGCCTTCGTCTCACCCACCAACGAGTATCGTCAGATGGCACGTGAGATTATCGGCGAGGACGACTTTAAGGAAGTCTACGTCAGCACGCCCCTTGAGGAATGTGAACGGCGCGACGTGAAAGGCCTCTATGCTCGTGCTCGTCGTGGCGAGGTGAAAGATTTCACGGGCATTAGTGCCCCATTCGAAGCACCCGAACATCCCGCACTCACCATCGACACCTCGCAACAACCGCTCGAGAAGAGCGTCAAGCAGGTCGTCGACTTAGTGCTCGGCCTACACGTATAGACGCATCGGCTTACACGTATAGACGCATCGGCTCACACGTATATTCGCATCGGCTTACACGTATAGACGCATCGGCTCACACGTATAGACGCATTACCCTACTTGAATAAACGAATAATACAATATGAACAATTATCACTTATCACACCTCCAGGAACTCGAGGCCGAGAGCATTCACATCATCCGTGAAGTGGCTGCCGAGTTCGAGAATCCCGTCATGCTCTACAGCATCGGCAAGGATAGCAGCGTTATGGTGCGACTGGCCGAAAAGGCCTTTGCACCTGGCAAAGTGCCGTTTCCCCTCATGCATATCGACTCGAAATGGAAGTTCAAGGAGATGATTCAGTTCCGCGACGAGTACGCCAAGAAATATGGCTGGAACCTCATCGTGGAAAGCAATATGGAGGCTTTCAAGGCAGGCGTCGGTCCCTTCACCCATGGGTCGAAGGTGCACACCGACCTCATGAAGACCAAAGCCTTACTTGATGCGCTGAACAAACATAAGTTCGACGCAGCCTTCGGAGGAGCCCGTCGCGACGAAGAGAAGAGCCGTGCCAAGGAGCGCATCTTCTCGTTCCGCGACCAATTCCAGCAGTGGGACCCGAAGAACCAACGTCCTGAACTCTGGGACATCTATAATGCCCGCATCCACAAAGGAGAGTCGATCCGCGTCTTCCCTCTTTCCAACTGGACGGAACTCGATATCTGGCAATACATTCGTCTGGAGCAAATCCCCATCGTACCGCTTTATTATGCCAAGGAACGTCCGTGCGTGGAGATCGACGGCAACCTCATCATGGCCGATGACGACCGTTTGCCCGAGAAATACCGTCCGTTGATCAAGCCCCGTATGGTACGCTTCCGCACCCTCGGTTGTTGGCCGCTGACAGGCGCCGTCGAGAGTACCGCCACCACTATCGAGGAAATCGTCGAGGAGATGATGACGACGACAAAGAGCGAACGCACGACCCGCGTCATCGACTTCGACCAAGAGGCCTCTATGGAGCAGAAGAAACGCGAAGGCTATTTCTAAGCAAGAGCCAACGCATACAACTATTCATCACACAACATCCGTTTGTGCAATCATCATCTTTAATTTGAAGAACTATGGCTAACGATCTTCAACCTACTCATAACGAGCCCGATGTTCCCGCCATCATCCCACAGGGAACCGACCCTTTCGCCGTTGACGCTGCTGAGGAAGCTGCCCTTCAGGTGGACGAACGCCAACTCACGCGTCAAGCTCTTTGGGAACGCAAGTTGCTGGACTTCAGCCTGCGCAACAACCTTCTCAACACGCGCTTGGGCAAACGGGCTGTGCAGTTCATATCCTTTGATGTGGCTCACATGGAGGACAACCTGCAGACAGGCGACAACTACACCCTGCAGCCTTGGCCTGAAGAGCGTAAGAAACTCGATGCAGAGGACGGCATCTACCACTCTGCCACCCAAGCCGCTCCGTTGAAGGAACAGTTCGAGGCGGACATCAAGGCCCATAAGTTGTCCACTTACCTCAGTGCAGCCGAGTTGAAGCCTATATTGACCAACCTCTATCGCGGCGCTCGCACGGCTTTGGAGGAGAATGGCGCCAACGCACTTTTCATAGCCATAGGTATGCTCAAATGGTATGTCACCGAGAAGAGCGACCAACCGCGTTATGCCCCTATCCTACTCCTGCCCGTCAACATTGTCCGTAATGGCGGTGGTTACATCGTACGCCTCCGCGACGAGGAAACAATCCTCAACATCACCCTCAATGAATTCCTGCGGCAACAGTTCAAGCTCCTGGTGCCCACGTTCGACCCGCTTCCCAAGGACGAGAGCGGTGTGGACGTGCCCGCCATCTTTGCCGCCATGCGCAAGGCAATAGAGCAACATCCCAGATGGGAAATACTCGACGAGAGTGTCCTCGGACTCTTCTCGTTCAACAAATTCGTCATGTGGAACGATATCCACACAAATGCCGAGAAGCTACAGGAGAGTCCCATCGTCAAGAGCCTCATCGAACGTCGCCTGACCATCGCTGAGGAAGAGAAGACCGTCGATGTTCACGAATTTGACCTAACGTCGCTGCCAGCCGATGTGGCCACTCCCATCAGCGTCGATTCATCGCAGCTGGAAGCTGTCATCGAGAGCGGCGAAGGCAAGAGCTTCATCCTCTATGGCCCTCCGGGAACAGGCAAGTCGCAAACCATCACCAATATGATTGCCAATGCGTTGTACAAAGGACGTCGCGTGCTTTTCGTGGCAGAGAAGATGGCCGCCTTGAGCGTAGTCCAAAAGCGTTTGGCAAAGATTGGTTTAGACCCCTTCTGCCTGGAACTCCACTCCAATAAAGTCACCAAGACGCATTTCCTCGAGCAGCTTCAGCAAGCCCTCGACGTCACACACGGCCATCTGAGCGAAGACTTCGACAAGCGTTCCAAGGAGCTCTACGGATTGCGTCAACAGTTGAATGGATATATGCAGGCCGTTCACCACAAAGGCGACTGTGGCCTCTCGGTATATGATTGCATCGACCGTTACCTGAATCTCGACGATGCTACGCCTGCAGACCTGTCGTTCGATTTCTCCAAGACGAAGAAAGATGCCGACTTGTCGGTTCTCGCCGACGCACTGTCGAAACTCGATGCCGTCTTCCAAGTGACAGGGCATCCCTTCGGGCACGCTTTGGCCGGACTTGCACCCAAGGATGACCGACGCGAGAGTCTTGCACAGTTGGAGACGCTCCTCCGTCAACTCCAGTCATCAGGCGAACAGCCGGCAGCTATCACCAATGACTGGCAGGCTATTCAGAAGAAATGGTTCCTGCCTAAGTTCTTTGCCACCAAGAAGTTCGTTAAACGACTTCAGAAAATCGACGGGTCGCTGAGCAAGTCGTCTATTCCCACATTCATTGACAGCCTGAAGCAAATCGTTTCGACCACATTGTCACCAGAGACCATCTCCACATGGCTTGCCCACAAGGACGAATGGCGCGAATGGCATCAATGGTCCAGCCAGCGAAAGGCCCTTATCGACCAGAACTGGCAACCTGCAGTCGACTTGATCGAAGGCGGCCAAGGCGGAGCCGAAGCAGCAAATTCGCTCGCGCGTGCTCTTTATAAAGATTGGGCCATGACGATGATCGACGATAACAACGAACTGCGCCAGTTCAGCGGACTTGTATTTGAAGATGTGATCGCTCGCTACCGTCAACTCACCGAGCACTTCCAAGAACTCACGAAGAAAGAACTCTACTGTCGGCTGGCCGCCCGCATCCCCAGCATCAGCATCGAAGCGGCTACCGGTTCCGAGGTGAATATTCTGAAGCGCAACATCGCCAATGGCGGTCGCGGCACCAGCATTCGACGCATCATCGACCAAATACCCAACCTGATGCCTAAATTGTGTCCCTGCATGCTCATGAGCCCTATCAGCGTGGCACAGTTCATCGACCTCAGTTGGCCTAAGTTCGACCTCGTCATCTTCGACGAAGCTTCTCAAATGCCGACGTCCGAAGCCGTAGGTGCCATCGGACGTGGTAAGGCGCTCATCGTCGTTGGCGACAACAAGCAGATGCCTCCAACCAGTTTCTTCGATGCCCAACAAGTGGATGACGAAGATGCCGAGATAGACGACCTCGACAGCATACTCGACGACTGCCAGGCACTATCTATCCCTGGTCACTATCTGGCCTTCCACTATCGCTCAAAGCACGAGTCGCTCATCGCTTTCTCCAACCAGGAATACTACGACGGCCGCCTTTACACCTTCCCTTCGGCCGACGACCGTTTGCAGAAAGTTTCGCTCGTGAAGGTCGAAGGCACCTATGACAAGGGCGGTAAGCGCAGCAATCGTGCCGAAGCCGATGCCGTCGTAGCAGAGGTTATCCGCCGACTCAGCGATAAGGAGCTTTCGAAGTACAGCATCGGCGTAGTAGCTTTCTCGATGGCTCAGCAGAATCTCATCGAGGATGTCCTTATGGACGCTCTGAGCAATAAGCCTGAACTTGAGGCCAAAGCCCTACAATCCGAAGAGCCCATCTTCATCAAGAACCTTGAGAACGTGCAAGGCGACGAGCGCGATGTGATTCTCTTCAGCGTCGGCTATGGTCCCGATAAGGACGGCAACGTGAGCATGAACTTCGGTCCGCTCAACAATAGAGGTGGCGAACGACGTCTGAACGTAGCCGTCTCCCGTGCCCGTTACGAGATGATTGTCTTCTCGACCTTACGTGCCGAGCAAATCGACCTGCGCCGCTCCAAGGCCCTTGGCGTCGAGGGGTTGCAGAAGTTCCTCAAATATGCCGAAACGGGACAACTCATCAAGAGCGCCTCGCAAGCCATCAACTCCGAAGCATCGTCTGACGCTTTAGCTGAAGACATTGCCGCTGAGCTCACCGCACTCGGCTATGAGACAACAACCGCCGTGGGGCGTTCGTTGTTTAAGGTAGACGTGGCTGTGGTCGATCCTTCCGACCATGAGCGTTACTTCCTGGGCATTCTCATAGATAATCATGCTCGCAATGCCACTAAGATTGCTCGTGATCGCGAACTCACGCAACCCTCTGTGCTGCAAGGACTCGGCTGGAAAGTCATCCGAGTGTGGAGTATCGACTGGATGCAGAACCGTCAGCGTGTGCTCGATGCCATTGTCGATGCTATTGAGTCGAAGGGACCGGCAAAAAAGAACGATGAGCCCCTCAACCTCACATCGCCAAAGATTGTCGAAGTGTCTGCTAAAGCGACCAAGCCTGTTGCCGTCAAGAACAAGACTGGCGAAAAGCTCGACATCGACGAGATTCCTGACGATAAGATTGACGCCATCGTCCTGCAGGTTGTCAAGGAACAGATTGCCATTCCTCTGGATGGCATCAAGCTTGCTGCTAATCGCATGATGGGCTATACACGTCGAACGGTGAAGATTGATAACGCCATCACTCGCAGCGTAGCACGTCTGCTCAAGAGCGGCCAAATCACGCGCGAAGGCGAAACGATAAAAGCACTATAGTTTCTATAGTATCTATAGTATCTATAGCTTCTATAAATTTATGAATCAAATTTCTCATATTCAAATGGATAATAAACTCGATATCAAAGCCTACCTCGATGCAGACGAACAAAAGGACTTGTTGCGCCTGCTGACGGCTGGTTCTGTCGACGATGGCAAGTCAACGCTCATCGGCCGACTCCTCTTCGATTCCAAGAAACTCTATGACGACCAACTCACCGCTCTGGAGCGCGACTCCAAGCGTGTGGGCAATGCTGGCGACCACATTGATTACGCCTTGCTGCTCGATGGTCTGAAAGCGGAGCGCGAAGAGGGCATCACCATCGACGTGGCTTATCGTTATTTCTCGACCAATCGTCGTAAGTTCATCATCGCCGATACTCCGGGACATGAGCAGTACACCCGCAACATGATCACCGGCGGCTCGACAGCCAACCTCGCCATTATTCTCATCGATGCGCGCAAAGGTGTCATCACCCAGACACGGCGTCATACGTTCCTCGTATCCTTGCTCGGCATCAAGCATATCGTGTTGGCCGTGAACAAGATGGACTTGGTGGACTTCGACCAACAGGTGTTCAATAACATTGTAGCTGATTACAAGATGCTGACCGACCATCTTGGCATCGAAGACGTCACTTGCTTCCCGCTGTCAGCTCGCGATGGCGACAATGTCGTCGAGAAAAGCGAGAAGACACCTTGGTACGAAGGCACACCTCTTCTGGAGTTCCTGGAGACTGTACCCATCCATGCCGATCGCAACTACAGCGACTTCCGCTATCCCGTGCAGTATGTACTGCGCCCCGACCTCAACTTCCGTGGTTTCTGCGGCAAAGTGGCGAGTGGAGTCGTTCGCAAGGGCGATGAAGTCATCGCACTACCCTCCTTGAAACGCAGCCACGTCAAGAGCATCGTCACTTATGAGGGCGAACTCCAGGAAGCGTTCCCGCCGCAGAGCGTCACCATTACCCTCGAGGACGAAATTGACATCAGCCGGGGTGAGATGATCGTGCATCCCGACAATCTCCCCTTCATCGGGCGTCACTTCACGACGATGCTCGTATGGATGGACGAGGAACCGATGGACACCGGCAAGCAGTTCTTCCTCAAGCATAACACCAACACAACGCGTGCCACCATCGCCGCCATCCGTCATCGCATCGATGTGAACACGTTAGAGGAAAAAGAGGGTAAGCCCTTCCAACTGAATGAAATCGGACAGGTGGACATCCTCACGGCTAAGACGCTCTTCTTCGATGCCTACGCCAAGAACCGCCAGACGGGTGCCTTCATCCTCATCGACCCTATCACGAACAACACCTCTGCCGTTGGCATGATCCTCGAGCCACTCGACGAGAGCGCTCTCGAGAATGACCTCGTGCCCACGCTTGACCTGAAGAAGCTTGGCATCGACCCCGAACATTATGATGCCATCGACATAGCCGTCAAAGAACTGGCTCGCCAAGGTCTGGAAGTGAAAGTGGTTAAGTAATTCACCTATTCCTATCAAATTATGGGACTATTGAAATTCGAAGACCTTCCCGTCAACCCGCTCGTCGGAGCCGACTGGAAAACGTTTAAAGAAATGACTGCCGAGGAGCCCATCGATAAAGGGTTCCGCACAAAATACTATCTGACGAAATCCATCTGCCGACTGTTGTCTACGTTGGCGCCCATCCAAGAACGTCGCTATAAGAAATTGTTGGCCGACAAGCCATTAGAGCACGACCCGTTGTTCATCCTTGGTCATTGGCGGTCGGGGACGACCTTTGTTCATAACATCTTCGCACAGGACGAGCACTTCGGGCACACGACCACCTACCAGACCGTATTTCCACACCTGATGATGTTCGGGCAACCATTCTTCAAGTTCATGATGAATGTCTTCATTCCTAACCATCGCCCCACCGACGGCATGGAGTTGACGCCCGATACGCCTCAGGAAGAAGAGTTTGCGCTCAATAATACGATGCCCTACTCCTACTACAACTTCTGGTACTTCCCCAAGCGTATGATTGACTACTGCGACCGCTATCTCACCTTCGAGAAGATTACTCCCGAAGAGGAAGCGGCCTACAAAGAGGCATTCATGCGTTGCGTCAAGATCTCGCTTTGGAACACAGGCGGCACGCAATATCTCTCCAAGAATCCGCCTCACACTGGGCACGTCAAGGCGCTCGTCGACCTCTTCCCCAACGCCAAGTTCATCTACTTGATGCGCAACCCTTACACGGTCTTTGAGTCCACCCGTTCCTTCTTCACTCAGACCATTGCACCGCTCAAGCTGCAAGATGTCAGCGATGACCAGATTGAGATGAATGCTATCGAGGTCTATCCACGTCTTTACAAAGCCTATCAAGAGCAGAAGAAATTCATTCCTGAAGGCAACCTCTACGAGGTGAAGTTTGAGGATTTCGAGCGCGATGCCTATGCGACGACCAAGGACATCTACGCCCGACTGCAACTGCCTGGGTGGGAGGAGTCGGAGCCTGCCATCCGTGCGTACATCGAGAGCAAGCGCGGCTACAAGAAGAACCAGTACGAATACAAGCCCCGTACCATTCAGCTCGTCAACGAGCATTGGAGTCAAGCCATCGATGATTGGGGCTACGAAAGAAGAGAATAGTGACAAAACAAAGAGAGAAAAAGAAAACACCCAGCATTAAAGTCTTATTTAAGCAACATTAAAGCCGTAGTGCTCGGCGATTTCGTCGCCGAGTCCTCCCACCCTCAACATACAATGGAAAGCCTTCGAGAATTATACCGCATAGGCACAGGCCCCTCCAGCAGTCATACTATGGGGCCACAAGCTGCCGCCCGCCAATACCTCGCCCGCCATCCCGAGGCCAAGGCGTTTGATGTCACCCTCTATGGCTCACTTGCTGCCACAGGCAAGGGGCACATGACGGATGTGGCCATTCTTCGTGTCTTGGAAGAGCAAGCTCCCGTTGACCTTCATTGGGAGCCAACGGTCTTTCTCCCCTTCCATCCCAATGGAATGAAGTTCGCTGTCAAGCAAGAGGATGGAACCCTTGCTGACGAATGGACGGTCTACAGCATTGGTGGTGGCGCTCTTTCGGAAGGCGAATCCTCAACCCTCGACCCTCAGCATTCAACCTCTATATACCCTCTCACCACCATGAACGAGATTATGGCTTGGTGCCAAGAGACGGGGCATGCCTTTTGGGAGTACGTCGAACAATGCGAAGGAGTCGAGATATGGGACTATTTGCGTGAAGTGTGGCAAGTGATGCAAGCAGCCGTAGAACGAGGCATTGACCATGAAGGCATCCTTCCCGGTCCGCTCGGGCTTCAACGCAAGGCGCCAGTCTATTATACTAAGGCTAAGGGATATAAAGCCAACCTTCAGAGTTCGGGCCTCGTCTATGCTTATGCTTTGGCTGTCAGCGAGGAGAATGCATCGGGTGGCACCATCGTCACCGCCCCCACCTGTGGCTCATGTGGCGTGCTGCCTGCCGTGCTCTATCATCTTGGCCACAACCACTCGTTCTCTGAGGAGCGCATTCTGCATGCACTTGCTACGGCAGGACTCATTGGCAACCTCGTCAAGTACAATGCCAGCATCAGCGGAGCAGATGTAGGTTGTCAGGGCGAAGTAGGCGTAGCCAGTGCGATGGCTTCAGCCGCAGCTTGTCAACTCTTCGGCGGTTCCGTAGCACAAATTGAATATGCAGCAGAGATGGGTCTGGAGCATCACCTCGGCATGACGTGCGACCCGGTCTGCGGACTCGTACAGATTCCCTGTATCGAACGTAATGCCTTCGCAGCAGCTCGAGCCCTCGATGCGAATTTCTATGCTTCGCTGTCTGATGGCCAGCACCGCGTCTCGTTCGACCGTGTCGTCCGTGTGATGAAACAGACTGGTCACGACCTGCCTTCGCTCTACAAAGAGACGTCTGAAGGCGGACTCGCCAAGATTAATCACTAAGGAATTTAAGGAATAGCTGATTCTACACGTGTGGGGCGCGCCGTCAGCGGTTGCGTCCCTTTGTTTATTCCACAATACTCACGCCATCTACCTTCTCCAAACGTTGACGAAGGCGAGGCATGAGGGATGCGCGTATGGAAAGGGTCATCTGACAATCGTTATCGAATGTCTGGGCAACAATCGTGGGCTCCTCTTCCTTTACAATACGCATAACGGAATTCATCAGTGGGTATTCGAACGAAACGACAATCTGTTCGTCAACGGTCTTCTCGATAATCGAAGCAGCGGCAATCGCTTCAGCTGCAGCGGCTTTATAAGCTTGGATAAGTCCACTGGTGCCAAGCTTCACACCTCCGAAATAGCGAACGACGATGATGAGGATGTCCGTCAGTTCGTTCGAGTTGATCTGCCCAAGAATGGGCTTGCCTGCCGTCCCACTGGGTTCACCATTGTCATTGGCGCGAAACACTAATCGCTCATGCCCAAGCATATAGGCATAGCACACATGACGGGCATCATAGTATTTCTTTGCATGAGCGTCAACAAGCGTCTTGACCTCTTCGAACGTAGAAACAGGAAAAGCGAAGGCAAGAAACTTGCTTCGCTTCTCCGTGTATTGGCCCGATGAGGGGGAGGCAATGGTAAGATAGAAGTCTACCATATTTTAAGTGAAAAGTGAAAGAATGAAAAGTGAAAAATAAGAATTACCTTCTGTCATAGAGAGCATACTTATATTTTTCACTCTTTCACTTTTCATTTTTCACTTAATTAACTCAGTTTATGCACTACCAACCCGCTTCTCAGTTTGGGTTCAAACCAAGTGGCCTTGGGTGGCATAATCTTGCCGCTGTCGGCGATGTCCATGATCTGCTGCATCGAGACGGGATAGAGCGCAAGAGCGGCACGCATCTCGCCACTATCGACACGACGCTTCAGCTCGCCCAGACCACGGAGACCTCCTACGAAGTCGATGCGCTTGGATGAACGAAGGTCACCCAACTGCAGGATATCCTCGAGGATGAGTCGGCTGGAGATGTCCACATCGAGCACGCCGATAGGATCGTTCTCGTCGTAAGTACCTTCTTTGGCCACTAACGAGAACCAATGGCCATCGAGATAGAGCGAGAACTCATGCAGGTGAGCGGGCTTATAGATCTCCGTACCCTTGTCCTCTACCGTGAAGTTCTTGCGGATAGCATCGAGGAACTGCTCAGAAGTGAGGCCGTTCAAGTCCTTGAGAACGCGGTTGTAGTCGAGGATGGTCAGTTGCGAAGCCTGGAAAGCGACAGCCATGAAATAGTTGTATTCCTCGTCGCCCCGATGGTTAGGGTTCTGCTTAGCCTTCTCTGCACCCACGAGGGCGGCTGCGGCTGAACGATGGTGCCCGTCGGCGATATAGAGGGCAGGCATCTTACGGAACTCCTCGGTGATTGTCTGGATATCAGCGGCATCGCTGATGACCCAGAACTGATGGCGGAAGCCGTCGATGGGCGCGATGAAGTCGTACTCGGGCTCGGTAGCGGCATAGCGCATGAGCAGCTTATCGAGCACAGCATTGTCGGGATAGGCGAAGAAGACAGGCTCGACGTTGGCGTTGTTCACGCGCACATGCTTCATGCGGTCCTCTTCCTTGTCGCGGCGCGTCAGTTCGTGCTTCTTGATCGTGCCGTTCATGTAGTCGTCCACATAGGCTCCGATGACGAGGCCGTACTGCGTCTTGCCGTTCATCGTCTGCGCATAGATGTAGTAGTGCTCGTCCTTGTCCTGCACAAGCCATCCGTTGTCTTGGAACTTCTGGAACTGACGCGCAGCTTCCTCATAGACACGCGGGTCGTACTCGCTAGTGCCGTCGGGGAAGTTGATTTCGGGCTTGATGATATGGTAGAGGCTCTTCTCGTTGTCGCCAGCCTCAGCACGAGCTTCCTCGCTCTCGAGGACGTCATACGGGCGGCTCTCCACCTGCTCAACGAGTTCTTTAGGTGGGCGCAAGCCCTTGAAAGGTTTAATCTTTGCCATAACCAGACCCACCCCCAACCCCTCCCGTCAGGGAGGGGAGCGGCTAGCGCATAGAGGTCTATAGGGTCATTCTTTTAAACAATAAATAATAATACTTTGTCACACGACCCGCAGGCCCTCCCCTCCCTGACGGGAGGGGTCGGGGGGTGGGTCTTTAGTTTACCTGGAACTTCGTGATGCCTTTTTCGAGGAATCCTACAATCTGGTGGGCTGCTGCGATGCCGGCATTGACGTTAGCCTCGGCAGTCTGTGCGCCCATCTTCTTGGGTGTGGTGAAGTAGCGGCCTTCGAACTTAGCGAAGTCGGCGTCGGCATCGGGCTTGATGTCGGTGACATACTTCAGGTCCTCGCGCTCAGCCATGAGGGCAAGCAGTTCGGGCTCGTTGATCACCTCCTTACGGGCGGTGTTGACGAGGATACCGCCCTTCGGCAGCTTGTTGACAAGAGCCTTGTTGATGCTCTGCTTGGTCTCTGCTGTGGCAGGGATGTGCAGACTGACGATGTCGCTCTGCTCGAAGAGTTCGTCCTGCGAGCCTACAGCCTTCACGCCAGCAGCCTCGATGACCTCTGCGGGGCAATAGGCATCATAGGCCAGCACTTGCATGTCGAAGCCCTTGGCGATACGGGCCACATTACGACCTACATTACCGAAGGCCAGGATGCCGAGGCGCTTGCCCTTCAGTTCGGTACCGCTGGTGCCGTTGAAGAAGTTACGCTTAGCATACACCAACAGGCCGAAGACCAGCTCGGCTACGCTATTGGCGTTCTGGCCGGGCGTGTTCATAGCGACTACCTTATGGGCGGTAGCAGCTTCGAGGTCGATGTTATCGTAGCCAGCACCGGCACGTACGACAATCTTCAGCTGCTTAGCTGCGTCGAGCACTTCGGCATCCACCTTGTCGGAGCGGATGATGAGGGCATCAGCGTCCTTGACAGCGTCGAGCAGCTGTGCCTTCTCGGTATATTTCTCTAAAAGAGCGGTCTCATAGCCTGCAGCATCGAAGACCTCCTTGATGCCCTTCACGGCAACGCCGGAGAAAGGCTTTTCGGTTGCGATTAATACTTTCATAAGAGGACCCCCTCCCCGCTCCCCCTTGCAGGGGGAGAGTAGAATGTCTTTCTACTTGCGGTTATTGGGGATTTTAATTAAAGGGTTGACTTAAATTAATATAATTCTTGAAGGTGACCACCCTCCCCCCTACAAGGGGGAGTGAGGAGGGGGTCTTAGTGCATCGCCTCAAACTCCTTCATGCAGGCGACGAGGGCATTGACGCCTTCGAGGTCCATAGCGTTGTAGCAGCTGGCACGGAAGCCACCTACGTCGCGGTGTCCCTTCACGCCGACCATGCCCTTGCTGGTAGCGAACGACATGAACTCGTCCTGCAACTCCTGATACTCGGGCTTCAGTACGAAGGTGATGTTCATGCGCGAACGGCTGTCCTCCTGGGCTGTGCCGACAAAGAGTTTGTTGCGGTCGATCTCGCCATAGACAATCTCGGCACGCTCGATGGCGCGACGCTCCATCTCCTTGACACCACCGGCTGCCTTAATCCACTTGAGGTTCTGCAGCGCGCAGTAAATGGGCACGGTAGGAGGCGTGTTGAACATGCTGCCCTTGCTGACGTGGGTCTGATAGTTGAGCATCGTGGGGATGGGACGGCTCACCTTGCCCAGCAAGTCTTCCTTGATGATGACGAAGGTCACGCCGGCCATACTCAGGTTCTTCTGAGCACCACCGTAGATCAGTCCGTACTTGCTCACGTCGATGGGACGCGAGAAGATGTCCGAACTCATGTCGGCCACCATAGGTACAGGGCTGTCGAGGTCCTTCAGGATCTCAGTGCCGTAGATGGTGTTGTTCGTTGTGATATGGAAATAATCGGCATCCGTAGGAATCACGAAGTCCTTGGGGATGTAAGTGAAGTTCTTGTCCTTGCTGGAAGCTACCTCTACGACCTCGCCGAAGAGCTTGGCCTCCTTCTCGGCCTTAGTAGCCCATACACCCGTATTCAAGTAAGCGGCTTTCTTCTCCAGGAGGTTGAACGGAACCATGCAGAACTGCAGGCTGGCACCGCCGCCGAGGAAGATGACGCTGTAGCCTTCGGGGATGCTCAGCAACTCCTTGAACAGAGCTACTGCCTCATCGACAACAGGCTGGAAGTTCTTGGCACGATGGCTCATTTCCATCAGAGAGAGGCCACTACCCTCGAAGTCGAGGCACGCAGCAGCCGTGGCCTCCATCACCTCGCGAGGGAGTTTCGAAGGGCCGGCATTGAAATTGTACTTCTTCATAGAATGATGAATTAAGGGTTATACGTTAAGATTCATGCCGCGAAAGTACAGCTTTTCCTTCACATAGCCAAACTTTCTTAGTAAAAAAGTTCCCGTTTTCGTTATCGTTAACGTTTTTATTTGTACCTTTGCGGCGAGATTCAAATTGCCCGAATAGCTACTATCCTATTTTAGTAGGCTCTGGGCACGCCACACAGACGCAACAACCAATTATTATATGCTTATGAAAAGAACTTTACTCACCCTCCTTGTGGCTATTGCCACAATCGCCGCACAGGCACAAGTCACCTTCGAATGGGGCAAAGCCGAATGGAACATCCAGGACGGCCGTGTCTACGAGAGTATTGAAGAGTTCAACGCCAACCCCGTCACGCTCACCTACCCCAACCCCTCGGGCTTCACGCTGACCTTCTTCAACATCCTGGCCATCAACTACGATGTCTACATCGACGACGCCACAGAGCCCATCAAGGCGGGTTCGTCACGCCAACAGGGCACCGACATCGCCCTGAGCTATGACTTCCCCGAAGGCCACGACTTCCGCATCGTCGTCAAGCAGGCCCTGCTGGCTCAAGCCAACATCGCCACCTACACCACCGACACCCTCTCCATCAACGAGGACCAGTACACCATCAGCTTCCGCATCAACGGACCTGAGATTGTACAGACCTACAACGCCGAAGCCATCATGTCCCTGGCCATCGTCGACCAGGAATGGCTGCTCACCTACTCCATCCTCGACCCTGCTGCCATCTGCCGCGACCTCGGCATCAACGATGTCAGCGAGGCACAGCTGCTCGGCCTCAACGTGAACGGCTCCTACAACGGCTCGTTCCTCGACCCGCAATACGGCGCTGCCTACTTCGATGGCTGGCGCGATGCCGATGGCGAGTACACCACCTACTGGGGCGGCTACAACAAGATTGCTGGGCACAACTCCTACCCCGCCGTCTATTGCATCAAACTCAATGAGACCTGTGATACGCTTAAGTACTACTTCTACGACTTTTGGAAAGAGTACGACCCCGAAGATCCAGGCGAGATCCCCGGTTCAGGCACCGAGACATCCGGCGTGAAGTACAACGCCCCCCAGCGCGCCCCCGAGACGCATTACAACAGCATCATCTGGGACTGGGAGAACGAAGACGGCACCATCACGCAGTACACCCGCAACTATCGTGTTGACGAGGGGCAGAGCTACAGCGCCAGCTTCTTGATCAAAGCCGACAAGAAGGCGGTGAAAATCAACGCCACCATGAACTTCGTCAGCATCGAGGAGTACGAGCAGTACCTCCACGTCAACGACACCCAAGCCAGCCTCGACGGCAAGCCCGTAGCCTACTACGACCTCTCAGGACGTCGCCTCAACGCGCCCCGCCGCGGCTTCAACATCGTCAAACTCAGCAACGGCAAGGCAATTAAGATCAGCAAGTAAGCCCCCTGCAAACCAACTTAACAGCAATGGCATCCAAAATCATCGGGTGCCATTGTTTTTATAAAGAATATAATAGTTCCCTTTGAACAGCCTGTGAGGTTGAGAGATCTCTTTCGTTGGATGCCATTACTTGTGGTGCTCCTTCCGAAACTGCATGTCCAGCCAATTAAGACCATACAGACGAAAATAAGTCCCAAAATTTGGACGTTCGCACAAAACATATTATCTTTGCACCGTAAACAAATAAAAAAGAAGAACTATGAACACTTCTGAGCAAGTATTCACCCCCGAACAGTGGGCTCGACACGAGCAATTCGTTGCTATGTTCCGTGCTGCCAAACAACGTAAACGCGAATGGCAAGCACGTAAGGAGATTGAGCTATCGGCTCAAGAAGAGTATGCTCGCATGCGTCGTGCCGAAGTCGATGAACTATTCAAAGATTAACGAATGAATCCTTTTGACATTGAGCGCATCAATCGTGTTTCCCCATATAAAGTGGAACTCATCGATGAAGAATATGTTTTCGAAACTGACTACGACATTCGTTATTCAGTCTGGTTCGAATACCAACCTCTGCCCGATACAGATGTCGTTTCCTATTGGTTCAACCTCACTAATCGAAGTCAAAAACCCTCACCCCTTGATACGAAGATTCGCAACACAGTAATCTTCATTCTCGAGGAGTTTTTTCGCACCAATCCTGATGTATTGCTCTACTTGTGTGATACGGCAGATGACCTCCAAGCGATGCGTTCACGCCTTTTCCTGCGATGGTTCAATGCCTACGGACGGCAAGCGGAGTACTACACCCGAACAGAAATGGTGAAAGATGAAGATGAAGAGAATTATATCGCCATCATCGTCAAACGTTCACACCCCCAAATCCAATTTATCATCGACACTTTTGACGAACAGATTGCTATGTTCCGTGCCAACAAGCCTTGACACTCTTATAGAAATGGTTGGTCTCTTCGGCACTTCGGAGCACTCAGCCTTGCCGTTTTGCCTTGCAAAAAGCCATTATCAAACTCCGGGGAGAACCATAGTGCACAAGGGGAGAAAGTAAGAAAGTAAGAAAGTCACTTGTAGACAGGAATGATTTTCACTTTCGGCGGCAATTATAGATTATCATAATAATATATAATATACTTATAATTTATTATTATATATATTATAATAATTATATATTAATAATATATACTTATTATATTCCCTTTCTTAATATGTCGTTATGCTTATTCTTGTCTACAAGTCAGCTGAAATGACTGTCGGCATGTCGTCCCCTCTTTGCAAACTAAAATTCATTCCTGTCTACAAGTGACTTTCTTACTTTCCTACTTTCCATGTCGTCTCCCGTGGCGCCTTGCAAACTGAAATCCGTTCCTGTCTACAAGTGACTTTCTTACTTTCTATGTCATCTTTCGTGGCGTCTTGCAAACTGAAATTCGTTCCTGTCTACAAGTGACTTTCTTACTTTCCTACTTTCTATGTCGCCTCTCGTGACGCCTTGCAAAACTGAAATTCATTCCTGTCTACAAGTGACTTTCTTACTTTCCTACTTTCTATGTCGTCGTGAGGGGAATTAGGCAAGGATATAACAATTGCCATCCTCCCCCCAAAAGGGGGGAGTCGGGGCTTAAGCAAGGGGGGAATGAGCGAAGCAAGTGAGCGCTCGCTTTGCTTCATCCCAGCCTACAATACGATGTCTCACAGGAGAGTTGTGCCTACTACTTGATTATGGCCAAACCTGAGATTACGATGGATGATGAACGGTGGCCAAATCGTAACATACGAGCCAGTTGCCATCAAGAGCCTCACCGGGACGTCTTACGAGGGCGGGGGTTAAATAAGTATCATTGGCATACTCCTCTCTGAGTACAGCATTAGTCCCTGCATGATTTCCTTCAAACATATAATTATGGGCTACTCTTTCCTTTAACACCCATGCATTATAAGTCGGGAAACCGCCATCCCAGGGGAATGGATGAGTACGGTGGCATCCGCCATGGAGACCTTCAGTCTTCCGATCATCTTCATCCATAATGCCATTTTCATTATAATCGAAGAAGATGTACCCTCGTTCTGCGTTAGTGCAGCATTGAGCCGTCCAATATTCAGGATGTGCACAAACAGCCACAAATTCTTGTGGTGCAAATTGCTCTGCCGAAATAACAGGCCTCGAATAAGCTTTCCTTTCCATTTCTTTAAGAATAAAGTAGTTAATGAATATAGTTTTCTATAGTGTTCTATTTATGTGTTCTCAAGGATAGAATGAGGTTTGTGTCGAGTATCTTTGACTCTTCCAGAAGTAGACGTCATGTACAGCGTGATGTGTTCGCCAAAACGTCGTTTAATATGTTCGATATCACATTCTAAAGACGCTGCAAATATATATAAATTTGTAGTATATAGATTAAAGAATAGATGATTATTTCAATTTGTTAACGAAAAGACAAGGAATAGCTTAGAATTTTTATAAAATTAACAAAACAACAAAGCCTGCCAAGCATTGCTCAGCAGGCTATGGGTATGTGAATTACTTAGAAAGTTCCTTCTAAAAGAGTTTCCTTAAGAGGGATTGTGAGGGGTATACGATGATGAATCTAGATGCGTGGTAACGTGAGTATTAGTATTGTTATCAGTCCAAACTCTGACTGGTGTAGCGTTTCGTCCTGTTGTATAATATGAAACATAGCCATAAGGGAATATATCATCAATAGAAGTTCCTGCGTCAACAGTTACTTGATGTCTTTGCCTACAAGGTGAGAAATTGCCCCATCTACTCTCTCTTGATGCCCATGTTAAGTCATAGTTATTATCTGTTCTATTCCAAACACCTTGTTCACGGCCGAAAAAATTAGTTTCGGTTTTAGCTTGGAGGCCTGCAGTGCCATTAGTCTCTAACCAGACATAACTTCCGACTTCGCAATCACACATAAAATAGTATGTGACTTGTGTTGTGCCATCGCCACAGGGGACACAATACTCTTGCGGCTCAAAACGTTGAGCCGACAAAACAGGTTTTGAATAAGTTTTCTTTTCCATTTCTTTATTGGGTTTCTATATTTAATAATCGATGAATGAACTCAGGGAAATACTCGAACTTCCCAGTCAGAGTAAGTTTTGTCCTTACCACGGATGTGGATTGGACTTCAGAAAGTGTGAAATAACTATAATCGTATTCTTCAGAATATGGGGATAACGCTATACCCCCTCTTAAATCGGTGCAAATTTACGTAGTTCTTCACAAAAAGACAACAAAAACCATCATGTAGTATCCAAATAATCACATAAATTAACAGATTTAGCATGATTATGAATATAAATTTACACTTATTAACTATACAATAATAGATATTTTGCTAAATGAACGATTGATTGGAGGGTCACAACGAATGTGGCCAGCAGTCAACACCTCATGGAAAAGAATGTCTGGATAAAAGCTGAGGACTTTGGCCCTCAAATGCACGTAAGATAATCTATCTGTGAAAAATGCTGCAAAATAATACATTCTTACATACTCTTTCAGTAATAGACTATGGAACAATAAATTATCTCGCTTAAAAAGCATGTATGGAGTATGAATTTTCATCTGTAAAATGTATTTTTGCCTCCATGAGCGCCATTTGACTCTTATCACGTCATTTTACACATGAATATAGCTGCAAGCCGGAGCGAATATAGCTGCAAGCCGATGCGAATATACGTGCAAGCCGATGCGAATATACGTGTAGTTTGTTCGGTCGCGACCGAACGAACGGAGCAACGAAGGGTTGTTGTGATCTGGAATGATGGCGGTCTGTTGGCTGGATGCTCGCAATGAAGACAGGATAGGTTGGAGCATAAAAAAGCCCCCAGATGGTCTGGGAGCTGTAACTGAATGTGAGGGCGAAAAAATGGGATGTGGAGTGGTTGAAGCTAACGCTTGCAACATAAATCCAACGTTTAACCATACCCCTACCCTATAAATGAAGGTACCTCTTTGGTTCTTGTCTAAGTTCACTTCGTTAACGGTACCTTTTTAATTGTATTCCTCTACGCCTTCACAGGTTTGAATGGGTTTTCTTTTCCTTTTCTCTGATGAATAAATGATCGTATCTTGTCGATAGTATGTCAAACACGAGCAATCGTTCGTTCTTTCACTTTCTAATTCGTTTGCAAAAGTACGTATTCTTTTCGAAATACAGACTCATCTTTAATAAGAAATTGGGAGAAATTAACATCTTTTAAAAAGTACGGGGCTAATCTTGCGCCTACAGCTTTATTATAGTCAAAAGCAATCAAAAAAATAGTCTGTTACGGGAGTGACGTTACAGCAGGGCCTGAAAAATAGTGCCGGGCTTCGCAGCGAGGCACTATAGATAGAATAGAGATATATGTTCAGCACACTCGAAAACGATGCTGCTCGGGTGTAGTTGAGGATGTTAAAGTGTAGGATTAAGCAGACTTTCAATATCACAACTCAGAAAATCTTCCAAAGAAACACCGCCCGTACCTTGCTTTCGTATATAAGTCATTACTCAAAACGATTGTAGATTTTACTCAAATCTTATTGCAACTTTACTCAAATCTCGCTGCAATTTTACTCAAATCTCACCGTATAATTACTCAATTTTCCCAAATCATCCAAATAAAAGTATCATAAAATCAATAAATTATATACTTTCTCTATCTTTTCACTCTTTCGTTTGTTCATGCTGCGCAAATAAACACGAAGCCTCACACCAATAGATGTGAAGCTTCGCACGTGTAGATGTAGCCTCAAACGTATAGTCGCGAGACCTGACTTATGTAGCCGCAAGACCTTACTTGTGAAGCCACGAAGCCTCACATTTATAGATGCCTCGTCCACATCATCGGGATGTACTCGCTATTCTGTCGCAACCTTCATGACGAAGCCGCCGCCTGAGGCGAGGTCGAGCTGGAGGGGACGACGTCGGTCGAGGTTGAACGTCCGGACGACATAGTCCTCGGCAACACGCTCGGCATTGGGACCATCGGCATAGAGGGTGACGGCGTGCTCGGCCTGACGGTCGAGGCCAAGGGCATCGAAGAGGTCGGGCAGTTGGAGCTGACGAGCCTGCCAGTTGGTCTGCCCGCCTATCCACCAGGTCGAACCCGCACGGCGAGCTACGACGATGTACTCTCCGAGCTTACCTGCGATAACACGCGTCTCGTCGACATCATTCGGTATTGAGGCAAGGAAGCGCGTATACTCTGGCTCAGCCTCATAACGAGTGGCAGCATCGGCCAGCATCGAAATAGGCGCATCATGGACGACGTAGGTGGCCAGTTGATGGCAGCGCGTACCCATCGACATCGGATGCGAGTAGATGTCCTTGAAGTCCTTCAGCTGCGCGTTGTGCATAGCCCCAGGCGTGAAGTCGACGGGACCAGCCATTCCACGGATGAAGGGGAAAGTGACATCGTACTGCGGCATATCCTTCTTGTCGGAGTTCCACTTGACCTCCTCCATGCCAAAGACGCTCTCGAAGTTGATGACGTTGGGATAGGTGCGATTGAGACCTGTGGGTTTGTAGAAGCCATGATAGTCAAGGACGAGATGGTGGCGGGCAGCTGCTTCAGCAATCCTATAGGCCATCTCGACGGCTGTCTGATCGTCGCGATCGAGGAAGTCGACCTTGAAGCCTGCGACGCCCATGTCGGCATACTTCGCGCAAGCCTCCTCGAGGTGCTCGTCGAGAACGTTGAAGACAGTCCACAGAATAACGCTCACGCCTTTGGGACGCGCATAGTCGACAAGCGCCTTGACGTCAATCTCGGGCACGGAGTTCATGATGTCAGCCTTCGTGGGATCGTACCATCCCTCGTCGAGAATGACATATTTCAGCCCAAAGCGCTCGGCGAAGTCAATATAATATTGATAGGTAGCCTGATTGATGCCCGCCTCGAAAGGCACGCCACGCAGTTCCCAATCGTTCCACCAGTCCCACGCGCTCTTGCCTGTACGAATCCACGAGGTGTCGCCGATTCTGTTGGGGGCGGCAAGGGCGTAGACCAGGTTCGAAACAGGCATCTGCCGGTCGTCGGTAGAGACTGCGAAGACACGCCAAGGGAAGGAGCGACGGCCAGAGGTCTTAGCAATATAGTCCTCAGTTTGTGCCACATAACTCATACCACGCCGACCATAATACTCCATCTTTTTAGGATAGTGGGCAAAGGCACCACGAAGTCGGTTGCCTTCGGGCAGCAGGAAGAGGCCCGGGTAGGCTTCGAGGTCGGCCTCGGTCACGGTGACCTTAGCCCCCTTCACGTCAAGCGTGATGGGCAGGAAAGCCCACTGTGAGGGGAGTTGCGAAAGGGTGTCGACGGTGTAGATGTTCTGGAAGGCCATCGCCTCGGGCTTACGCGCATTGGTGGTATAGGCCAGGTAGGTCGTGGGATCGCCTTCGGGCGTGATGCCGAAGGACTCGTCGCGAATCGTAAGCGGCCGCTTGGCAGTCTGGACGTAGCGATAGGCAAAGCCCTCGTCGTAAAGTCGGTATTCGATATTGAAACAGTCGTTGAGACGATAGGTCTGGACGTTGTACGTGACGTCGAAGGCCCGCTGACGATAGGCGAAGGCGTCGATGTGCTCGTGGCGCGTCTCGCTGCTGAGCAGACGCAGGCGGTCGGTACCTGTCTTGGCATCTGCAATGAGGGCCCCTCCAGCGTAGAAGAGCTGACGTCCATCGAGTTGCAGGCGCACGCCAGGCTGATTCCCATTCAGCGAGACCTCTGCCGTGAGACGTCCGTTGGGCGAAGTGAAATGCTCAGAGGCTGTGACGGACAACTCGTAGGGGAAGGTGTCGTTGATGGTGCGCGGCGCGTTGCTCGGTCGCTGCCCACCTTGACGCCCACGTCGAGGACCACCCTGAGCGCCCTCCTCATGACGTTTGGAAGGTGCACCCATGACGACGAAATAGAGTTCGCGTACTTCGCGATCACGAGGAGCAACAAATGAGGCACGTCCCTTCACCGCCTTCTGAGCAGGCGAATAGACGCAAGTGCCATCGGCCATCTGTGCCACGAAACCATAGCGCCAGCCATCGGTGGGAAGCGTCTGACGCCCCACGAAGTCTACGCTGATGCGCTCGCCACGAACAGGCGTAGGCATACGGCGGACATCGAAGCCCCCACCCTCGGGTGCTCCAGCCTCGTCGACCTGCGGCCAGTTGCCTGCAAACGGACGCGTATTAGCGTATGCGTGGCGGAAGTCGAGGAAGACGGTGTGGCGATGCGCCTCGAAGAGTTCGTCGTTGAACTGCTCGGTGGAGAGGCCCGTCAGACGCATGTAAGCATCGGCAGGGTCCTCGGGGTTCTCGGCCGTCTCATAGATGCGCGCCATGATGTCAAGCCCTCGCTGCTGGCTCCACCATTCGAGGACGTAAGGCGTATGATAGACGTTCTCCCACGAGAAAAGGGCCTTCTGCGGCTGGCGCTGGTAGTCCTGCCAATGGAAGAGTTCGTCCTTGATCCAATCGGGGTTGACATGCCAGAGCATCCATTGCGACGTCATCTCGAAGAAACCACCTC